>NZ_JAMYLU010000011.1:0-194666 GCF_040318135.1 Mesorhizobium sp. M1295 | reverse complement strand
AAAATATTTTTTTTGTTTCCAATAATTATTTTTTCTCGGCGGCAAAATTCCCCCCCCGCCCCCCACCCCCCCCCCTGGCTGCGCTTCCCACCCCCCCCCCCCCCCCCCCCCCCCCCCCCCCCGGTTCTCATTCGTCAGAAATCGGCAGGTTTAGTTTAGCTCGCCACGCTGGCCTGCGGCGCCGAGCGCTCGATCAGCATTTGCCGGACGGTCGACATCGAGGCACTCAGTTCGCTGATGGCGTCATCGATCAACGCCCGCTGCTTCTGCAGGCGGGCAAGCTGCTTCTCCGACTTGTCGAGCGCCAACCGCAACTGCTTGGTGTTGGAGCCGTTCGGATCGTAGAGGTCCATCATCTGCTTGACATCACGCAGCGAGAACCCGACCTTGCGGCCGAGCAAGATCAGTTTCAGCCGGGCCCTGTCGCGGCGTGTATAGAGACGGGTTGAGCCGTCACGCTGCGGGTTGAGTAGACCCTTGTCCTCATAGAAACGCAGCGTGCGCAGCGTCACTCCGTATTTCTTGGCCATTTCGCCGATGCGGACAAGCTCTTCACCGGCTTCGCTCGACATATCGTTGGTATTGGCCGCGGCTTGGCCGGGCGAAATAAGTTTCATGGTCACTGGCTTTCCCCGTCTGGTGGCGTCGCGGTCGCGGACCTTGCGTCGCCTGAGTGAAAGCGGGGGCGTGCTTCCACTCGTGGTTTCAACAAACAAATCACAAACGGCGTAATCCGCTCGTTTACGTTTACGTCAATGCTATATCGATAGCCGCCTTACGACGCAAGAGCGTTCTGGGCTTGGAACTTTATGCCGCAGCGCCGGTGGATAACCTAAAAGTCGTGGCCGATTTCGGGAGCGATCATGCGGCTGATCAAAATTCTACAGCGTCTTTTGTGCGTCCAAAAAGACACCCGGCGCCGTCCGCAGCCAGTCGACAAAGTTGCAACTTCTTAAGCTTGGTTAACGCGTTGTTTACCACGTTGGGGCGAAATGTGCGCATGTCGGTTACCCGTGTTTATCCTGTATTGAATTTTTCACGGTTTTTCGGAGCGCGGGTAAGACCCGGGAAGCTCGTCTTCCACTGCAACAAGCCAAGCAGTCGCGTTCGTCCCGGCAGGACTTTGGGAACCTGGTGAAAGCCAGCAATTCTGAAACGGGCGCATTGATGAACAGCAAGCGGTCCTACCTCGATACACTCAACGCCGGCAGGCAGCGCAGGCCGCACACGACGCTTGAAGAGCTCAACCGTTCCCTGGAAACGCTGGAGCAGCGACTGGAGCGGACGCGCGAGGAGACTGCAAGCCATCCCGGTCCACGCCGACCAGCGGCAGAACCGCGCTATCCTAGTGCCCAACCCTATGGCCAGCAGCGCCGGTACGAGGACCCACGCGACGCGCAGCGGCCGAAAGGTCCAGCGGCGGCCGTCGACCAGAACTACCAGGCGATCGCCCGCGATATCGACCGGGTGCGCGGCCAGGAGGACGGCGTCGCCCTAGCCGGCAAGATCGCTGGCGAATTGCGCGGCCTGCGCGAAGAGCTTCGCCAGCAGATGACCTCCGGCCTGCAACGCGAGTTCGACGCACTGCGCAAGAATATCGAGCGAGCCTACCAGTCAAATGGCGGCGGCAAGGGCAGCGCCGAACTCGGCGTCGAATTCGAGCGGCTTTCCGGCGCCATCCAGACGCTGGCCGAAAAAAGCGACGACAGAAGCGTCAATATGTTGCGGCTCGAGCTTGAGCAGGTCAAGGCAGCTCTCGATACGCTGGCGCGCGACGAGAGCGTGCAGGCAGTGGGCCGCCGCTGGGACGATTTCGACCGCCGCTGGAGCGCCTTCGAGGACCGCGTCGACGCCGATCAGCGCAAGCGCTCCGACGCGCCCGGCCTGTCGGCGCTGACCGAGCGGCTCGAACAGATCAGCAATGCCGTCAGCAATCTGCCGGAATCGCTGTCGCTGCGCTCGCTGGAGGAAAAGGTCCGCATGCTTGCCGGAGCGGTCGACCATTTCGCCCGCCAGCAGGACAATCGCGGCAGCGACACATTCAGTCAGATCGACGAGCGGCTCGACGAGATTTCCCGCGCGATCGTCGCCTCGACGGTTGCCGCGCAAGCCAATTCGTTCGACCCCGAGCCCTTCGAACGCATCGAGAAGCGGATCGATTCACTGGCCCAGCAAATCGAAGAAGTGTCGCAGGATCGTCCGGGCCGGGAGGTCATCGACCGTCTCAACACATTGTCGAGCCGCGTGGATGAGCTGGCCGGCCGAGCCAATCTGCCGGAACAAGCTATGGAGCGCCTTGCCAGGCAAGTCGCGCTTATCGCCGACAAGATCGACCATGCACCTGCCATGCCCGACGCCGACTACATCTTCCAGGGGCTCGAGCAGCGCTTCGATGTGCTGTCCAGCATGATGGAACGTCGCCAGGGCGACGCCATCGAACAAGGCAACATGCTGTTTCGCGACCTTGAGCGCCGGTTGGACGAAGTCGCCGACAGGCTGGATCAGCGCATGCCGCAGGTCGACAGCGCCGGCATCATGGATGCCATCGACGCCCGCTTCACCGCGCTGGCCAAGCGGATGGAGACGCGCGTTCCAGATCCCGCCAGCGAGGCGGCGATCCGCGGCCTGGAGAGCCGGCTCGAAGACATTTCAAGCCGGCTGGATTCGTCCGCGGCACAGGTCGCCAGCATCGACCCGGCGTTGATCCGCAGCCTCGAAGCGCAGGTCGCGGGCCTGACGGCGCATCTTTCCAAGCCCGGCACGCCGCTGCCGGAATTCGACGACATCAGCCCGCGCCTCAACGAGATCGAGAAGTCGCTGGCCGGAACCCGCGATTCCATCCTCGGCGCGGCGCGCGAGGCGGCCGAGAGCGCCGTCCGCTCGCTGGCCGGATCAAGCGCCAACACGGCGGCCGTTACCGGCCTCGCCCAGGACCTGAAGACGCTCGAGGCGCTGACGCGCCGTTCGGACGAGCGCAATTCAAGGACGTTCGAGGCTATCCACGACACGCTGCTCAAGATTGTTGACAGGCTAGGTTCACTGGAGACCGGCGAACCGGCAAGCGCAGAGTTGAGCAAACGCTTCGGCCGGGCATCCAAGATCTCGGTGCAGGACGCACCGTCGATGGACATCGACCAGCCGCTGCCGTTAACGGGCAACATGGCCGATCTGGACGGTCGCACCGCGGCGCTCGTGCGCGACGAGCCAGGTCCGCGTACGCCGGCCGAGGCGGCCGCGGCAGCCGCCCTGGCGGCCCTCGGTTCAGACACGACGCATGAAAAAACCGAGCACGGCGGCGGCAGGAAATCGATGTTAGGCGGGCTGGCGCGCGCCTTGAAGGGCAAGAAGGAGGCCGAGATGCCGCCGCTTGCCGGCTCGGCGTCGAGCGTCGAAATACCGAGCGTCGATCTGGACGAGCCGCTCGACCCCAAGGTCGCCAATCGGCCATTGGAACCCGGCTCCGGCGCCCCCGACCTCAGCGCCATCATGAAACGTGTGCGCGACGAGCGCGGGCAGCCGGCCCGCGAAGGCGGCGCCGAAGCGGCGAAATCGGACTTCATCGCGGCAGCCAGACGGGCTGCGCAAGCGGCGGCCGCCGAGGCGGACGCCCTTAAGCGCCAGTCGACGATGAAAGGCCCGGTCAAGGCGCTCAGGATAGGCGACCTGCTCAAGGCGCGGCGCAAGCCGATCCTGATGGGGGCAATTGCCATCATGCTGGCGCTTGCCGGCCTGCAACTGGGCAAAGCCTTCTTCTCCGATCCGGTCGAAGTCGCCAACAATGACGCGGCGCCGGCTGTGGCCGCACAGCCGGTGGAGACTGCATTGGCCAGCGTTGCCAGCGAACCGAAGGCGGACGCGCAGACGGCAGCGCAGGATAGCGCGCCGTCCTCCATCGTCAGGCAGGCAGAGCCGTCCGCAGCGACGACCAAGGACGACACGGCGGCGCAAACCGGCCCCGCCACACCGGCAACCGAGGCATCGACAGCCCCCGCGGCAGCCCCTGACATGGCGGCGCCAGACGCCACGGCCGCAGTGCCCGCACCGGCAGCGGCGACGGCCAGCGACGCCGAGCCAATGGCTGCCGCGCCTGCTACCACCACAGCTGCGACGCAGGACACGACGGGCACGGTGCCGCCGGCAGATGCTGCCGCGGCAAGCGTTGCCAAGATCGAGGTTCCGGCCGGTGTCGGTCCGGCCGCCCTGCGCGATGCAGCGGCCGGCGGCGACGCCAAGGCACTGTTCGAGATCGGCTCGCGCTACGCCGAGTCGCGCGGCGTCAAGGAAGACATGGCAGCGGCGGCCAAATGGTACGAGAAAGCTGCCGATCTCGGTTTCGCACCGGCAGAATACCGCATCGGCAATTTCTACGAGAAGGGCATCGGCGTCGCACGCGACATCAAAAAAGCGAAGACCTGGTACCAGCTTGCCGCAGAGCAGGGCAACGCCAGCGCCATGCACAATCTGGCCGTGCTGTTTGCGATGGCGGCGGATGGCGTGACCGACAATGAATCGGCAGCGCGCTGGTTCCAGGCGGCGGCGGACCTCGGCGTCAAGGACAGCCAGTTCAATCTCGGCATCCTTGCGGCGAAGGGCGTCGGCATGAAGCAGAACCTCGAGGAGAGCTACAAATGGTTCGCGCTCGTCGCCAAGACCGGCGACAAGGATGCGGCGGCCAAGCGCGACGAGATCGCCAAAGCCCTGAGACCCGAGCAGCTGGAGCGTACGCGTGCCGCGGCCGAGCTGTGGAAGGCCAAGCCGCTCGATCCAGCCGCCAATTCGGCCGACATTCCTGAATCGTGGCAGGACGGCACACCGCAGACGACGGCCGGCATCGACATGAAGAAAGCGGTCCAGAACATCCAGCGCATCCTCAACAAGAACGGCTACGAGGCCGGCAATCCCGACGGCATGATGGGCCGGAAAACCAAGAACGCGATCATGGCCTTCCAGACCGACAACGACATGAAGGCAACCGGCGCGATCGACGAAAAGCTGGTCAAGGCGTTGCTCGCGCGCAAATAACGGCGGATGCGTCGTTTCCGCGACGCCCTTGCCACAGATTTGCCTGTTAACTGATTGAGTTGTTTTTTGTTTCGGCGGTGCGACGAAGTTTGACTTCACCGCCCGGCCGGCGCAAGAACGAGATAGCCTTCTGGCGCAAAATGCCCGCAACGGTTGCATTCGCCAGGAGGCAAACTGATCGAGACTGACGGGTGGGCATCTATCTCCCGATCGCGGAAATTTCCGTTAACGTCTTCGTGCTGCTGGCCATGGGCGCAGCGGTGGGTTTCCTGTCGGGCATGTTCGGCGTGGGCGGCGGCTTTCTCATCACGCCGCTGCTGATCTTCTACAACATACCGCCCGCGATTGCGGTCGCCACCGGCGCCAACCAGGTCATCGCTTCCTCCTTCTCCGGCGCCCTGTCGCACATGAAGCGCGGCACGCTCGACTTCAAGCTCGGCGGCGTGCTTTTGGCCGGCGGCATCGTCGGCTCGACCGGCGGCATCTATGTCTTTGCGTTCCTGCGCCGACTCGGCCAGCTCGATCTGTTCATCTCGCTGCTCTACGTCGTGCTGCTCGGCACTGTCGGCGGGCTGATGCTGGTCGAGAGTATCAATGCGCTGCGCGTCACCCGCAGCGGCGCCGCACCGGTGTTGAAGAAATCCGGCCAGCACAACTGGATCCACCGCCTGCCGCTGAAGATGCGGTTCAGGGCCTCGAAGCTCTTCGTCAGCGTCATTCCGGTGCTTGGGCTGGGCGCGGCGATTGGCTTCCTATCGTCGATCATGGGCGTCGGCGGCGGCTTCATCATGGTGCCGGCCCTGATCTACCTTTTGAAAGTGCCGACCAACGTCGTCATCGGCACCTCGCTGTTCCAGATCATCTTCACCTCGGCTTACACCACGCTGGTCCACGCCACCACCAACCAGACGGTCGACGTCATGCTCGCCTTCCTGTTGATGGCAGGCGGCGTCGCCGGCGCACAATATGGCGCCAAGGCCGGTCAGAGGCTGCGGGGCGAACAACTCAGGGCGCTGCTGGCGCTGCTTGTGCTGGCGGTCGCCATCCGGCTCGCCATCGATCTTTTCGTCACGCCTCCCAATCTCTATTCGCTGTCCGGCGTGGGCCTGAGCTGATGGCTGGCTTGAGGACGCTCGCGGCCGCCGCCTTGCTGTCGCTGCTGGCCGCGGCGTCAGCGGCGAAGGCACAGACGCCACTAACCGAAAACATCCAGATCGGCCTTTCCACCGACAATGTCTCGATTACCGCCGGCTTTTCCGGCGCCGACCTGACCATCTTCGGATCGCTGGAAAATGCCGATCCGCTTGTCGCACGGCAAGGGCGCTACGACGTGATCGTTGTGCTGGAAGGCCCGGCCCGACCGGTCGTCGTGCGCCGCAAGGACCGGGTGCTCGGCGTCTGGGTCAATCTGGAGTCGGAGACCTTCGAAAACGTACCTGTCTCCTATTCTGTGGCGACGACGCGACCGCTGCAGGACGTCACCGATCCGAACAGCTACAAGCAGCTGTCGCTTGGCGCCTCCAACCTCTATTTGCAGCCGGCCGACGCCGAGGACAGCCCGGCGACAATCGAGGAGTTCACCGCCGCGCTGCGCGAGCGCAAGGCGGCAACAGGCCTCTACAGCGAGAATGTCGGCGGTGTGCAGTTCCTGTCGCAGAACCTGTTCCGCGCCACCGTCAGGCTCGCTCCCAACGTTCCGGTCGGCACCCACAAGGCGCGCGCCTTCCTGTTCAAGAGCGGCCTGTTCATCAAGGAAAGCTCCGCCCAGCTCGAAATCCGCAAGTCCGGTTTCGAACAGTCGATCTTCCGCGTCGCCCACGACTACTCCTTCCTCTACGGTGTCTTTGCCGTATCGCTGGCCATGCTGACAGGCTGGCTCGGAAGACTGGTCTTCAGGAAAGACTGAACTCTCGTAAAAGTGGTTTCCCTTTCCGAGGGTATGGGCTAGACCGCGATCCCCGGTCCGACCGGGCACGAGCTGCTGCTCCCCAAATCAGAATATAGGAACGCACGATGCGACCAGCATTTGCCGGTATCGACTTCGGCACTTCGAATTCCACCGTGAGCGTGGTCAGGAACGGGCAGCCGCGGCTGGTGGCCTTGGAAGACGGCCAAGTCACTCTGCCCAGTGCGGTGTTCTTCAATTTCGAGGACAACCGCACCTATTTCGGGCGACGCGCCATCGCCAACTATACGGACAGTATCGAAGGCCGCCTGATGCGCTCGCTGAAGAGCGTTCTCGGCAGCTCGCTCGCTCACGAAAAGACGCGCATCAAGGCGCGCTCGATCGGCTTCATGGAAATTGTCAGCCTATTTGTCGGCCACCTGAAAAAGAAGCTCGAAGAAAACGCCCTCGACACAGTCGAAAGCGTCGTAATCGGACGGCCGGTACAGTTCGTAGACGACGACGCCGGGGCCGACGCCGAGGCCGAGCACGAACTCGAAAATGCCGCTCGCGCTCAGGGCTTCAAGCACATCGCCTTCCAATTCGAGCCGATCGCGGCGGCACTCGACTACGAACAGAAGGTGACGCGCGAGGAACTGGCGCTGATCATCGACATGGGCGGCGGCACGTCCGATTTCTCGATCGTGCGGGTCTCGCCCGAGCGCGCCCGCTCGCTCGACCGCAAGGACGACATCCTGGCCAGCCGCGGCATCCACATCGGCGGCACCGACTTCGATCGGCTGCTGAGCATCGCCCATGTGATGCCTCAGCTCGGCTATCTGACGTCGACTAAGGATGGCAAGCGCAATCTGCCGGCGAGCTACTTCATCGACCTGGCGACATGGCAGCGCATCAACCTGGTCTATACCGCAAGGGCGATGACGCATCTTCGCCAGATCCGCTACGAGGCAGAGCGCGCAGACCTGGTCGACCGCTTCATCCACATCGTCGAGCATCGTTACGGCCACGCGCTAGCGGCGCTGGTCGAAAGGGCCAAGATCGAGCTGACGGATCGATCGTCGGCCGGTATCGAGGTCGCGCTACCGGAGGTGAGGTTCACGGCAGAGATCACGCGCGAAGGTCTCGAAGCCACTATCGCTCGGGATATTGAGCGCGTTGCAGGTACCGTCGAGCAGACCGTCCGCGACGCGCAGGTGAAGCCCTCCGACATCACGGCGGTGTTCCTGACCGGCGGATCGACCGCGATCCCGCTGGCCAGGCAGCAGATCCTGGCTCTGGTGCCGCAGGCGTCGGTTATCGAAGGCGATGTGTTCGGCTCAGTCGGGCTTGGGCTGGCGCTCGACGCACAGCGGAAGTTCGCCTGATCGGCTTAAAGCGGCGCGGCTCTCTCAGCTTTGCCGCCGAGATGCGCCTTGAGCGCCATCTGGGCCAGGCTTGGCTGCCGGTCGCGATGCGTGATCATGGCAAATTCGCGCTTCGGCAGATCGATCGGCACGGAACGCAGACTGCCTTCGGCGACCGCGCGCGCGACGACGAGTTCCGAAATGATGCTGGCGCCGGCGCCGGCCTCGACCGCCTGGCGAATAGCCTCATTGCTCGGCAATACCAGGAATATCTGTAGGTCCGCGAACGAAATCCCGTCGCGTCGGGCAAGGTCCTCCAGCGCCTCGCGCGTGCCCGACCCGCCTTCGCGAATGATCCAGCGAAGCCCGCCAAGGTCGGGATGCCCAGGCGAAACTTCCGCGATCTCAGGGTGCGAGCGCGCCACGACCAGCATCATGCGATCGATATCGACCTTGGCACGCCGCAAAATGTCGGATTCGGTGCGCCCCTCGACCAGGCCAAAATCGGCTGCGCCATCAAGTACATTGGTCTCGACCTGCCTGGTGTTGCCAATGCTCACGCTCAGCCTGACGGCAGGATAGGCTTCGTGGAAAGAAGCGAGCCGGCGCGGCAGCCAATAGCTGGCGATGGTCTGGCTGGCAGCGATCGAGAGACTGCCTGATATCGTCTGCGAGACATGCTCCAGCACGTTGTGGGCGGCCGCCGCCCGCTCGAGAACCGCCTTGGCCTCCGGCAGGAACCGGCGTCCGGTCTCGGCGAGCTCGATATTGCGGCCCACTCGGTTGAACAACTGCACGCCGTGCTGCTGTTCGAGCGAGCGGATGGCGGCGGACGCGGCCGACTGTGAAATGCCTAACAAGTCGGCCGCTTTGGTCATGTGCGCCCGTTCGGCGACGGCGACGAAGATCCGCAATTGGTCCAGAGTCATGCCAGCATTAAGAAGCAAATCCGATTGGAATTACAAGAGCAAGTTGTTAGACAGATTGATTGCTTTGTTCTAAATTTTAGCCCGAAATTGGAAAAAAGTCGCGCCAGAACAGTCGAGGGTAGAAATTGGTTAGGCTGTTCAAATCCGTGTTTACGCACTGGACCCGCAGCCTGCGGTGGCGGCTCGTCGGTGAACGCTATCGGCCGGAACAGCATTACATGCGCGGCCCAGGCCCGAAGACGAGAGCCAAGGCCGCGGAACGCAACAACATCGCCGGATCATGACCAACAAACCGCTGCGCGGCGCCAACTCAGCACCATCCCAACGGCCGCTTGCCGATACGCGCGCGCCCGCCGAAGGCGACGGCGTCGATACTTCGCCTGATGTCTCCGACAGCATCGCCAAGACCACCTGCTATATGTGCGCCTGCCGCTGCGGCATCGACGTCCACATCAAGGACGGCAAAGTCCGCTACATCAACGGCAACAAGGACCATCCGGTCAACCGTGGCGTGCTGTGCGGCAAGGGCAGCGCCGGCATCATGCAGCACTACAGCCCGGCTCGGCTGAAGAAGCCGCTGCTGCGCACCGGCCCGCGCGGCTCGGGTGAGTTCCGCGAGATCGAGTGGGAGGAAGCTTTGTCGATCGCGACGAAGCGGCTTTCGAATATCCGCCGAACCGATCCGAAGAAACTCGCCTTGTTCACCGGGCGCGACCAGTCGCAATCGCTGACCGGCTGGTGGGCGAGCCAGTTCGGCACACCGAACTTTGCCGCCCATGGCGGCTTCTGCTCGGTCAATATGGCGGCCGGCGGCCTCTACACGATCGGCGGCTCGTTCTGGGAGTTCGGCGAGCCCGACTGGGACAACACCAAATATTTCATGCTGTTCGGGGTTGCCGAGGATCATGATTCCAATCCGATCAAGATCGGTCTCGGCAAGCTCAAGGCACGCGGCGCCAAGGTGGTCTCGATCAATCCCTGCCGCACCGGCTACAACGCGATTGCCGACGACTGGATCGGCATCCGGCCCGGTACCGACGGCCTGTTCGTGTTTGCGCTCGTCCACGAATTGCTTAAGGCCGGCCGTGTCGATCTCGACTACCTCTTGCGCTACACCAACGCCCATCTTCTCGTCATTCAAGAGCCTGGTGCTGCCGATGATGGGCTGTTCATGCGCGACGGCGACGGCAATCCGCTGGCTTGGGACAGGGTGGCAAAGATGCCAGTCAATGCCAGTGACGCCGACGCGAAGCCCGCACTGACCGGCAGCTTTCTCGTCGACGGCCGCCGTTGCGTGCCGGTCTTCCAACTCGTCGCCGACCGCTATCTGGATGAGAGCTATTCACCCGAGGCGGTCACTGACCGGTGCGGCATCTCCGCCGATACCATCCGCAGGATCGCCGCCGAACTCGCTCATGTCGCCTTCGAACAGCAAATCGAATTGCCGGTGGCGTGGACGGACTGGGCCGGCCGCCGGCACGAGACCATCAAGGGCCGACCGGTGTCGATGCATGCGATGCGCGGCATCTCGGCCCATTCGAACGGTTTTCACTCTTGCCGCGCCATTCATCTGCTTCAGGTGCTTCTCGGCACGGTGGACGTGCCGGGCGGCTTTCGCTTCAAACCGCCTTATCCACGGTCTGCACCGCCGGGTCCGAAGCCAGCCGGCAAGAATGTGAAGCCGATGACGCCGCTCGAGGGCATGCCGCTCGGTTTTGTCTGCGGACCGGGGGACCTGCTGATCGACGAAGGCGGCAAACCGATCCGTATCGACAAGGCCTACTCCTGGGATGCGCCGCTGGCCGCACACGGGCTCATGCACACGGTTATCCGTAACGCCTGGGCCGGCGATCCCTACACGATCGACACTCTGTTCATGTACATGTCCAACATGGCTTGGAACTCGTCGATGAATACCGTCGAGACGATGGCCATGCTGACCGATATTGATGCGTCGGGTGAGTACACGATCCCGTTCATCATCTATTCCGACGCTTATTATTCCGAGACCGTACCTTTTGCCGATCTGGTGCTGCCGGACACGACCTATCTCGAGCGTCATGACTGTATCAGTTTGCTCGATCGGCCGATCAGCCACGCCGACGGGCCGGGCGACGCCATCCGCCATCCCGTCGTCGAGCCGGATCGCGACGTCAGGCCGTTCCAGACGGTGCTGATCGAACTCGGCGCGCGGCTCAGCCTGCCCGGCTTCGTCGACGACGATGGTTCCGCCAAATACCGCGACTATCCCGACTACATCGTCAATCACGAGCGCACGCCAGGTGTCGGTCCGCTCGCCGGCTGGCGCGGCAAGGACGGGGCCTCGGTCGGCAAGGGCGACGTCAATCCCGACCAGTTGCAGCGCTACATCGATAATGGCGGCTTCTGGCACCAGGATTTCGCCGCCGATCAGCGCTACTACAAGATGGCCAACCGCTCCTATCTCGAATTCGCCGAGAGCATGGGCTTCATCCCGAAGGCCGAGCCGATCGTCTTCCAACTCTATTCCGAGCCGATGCAGCGCTTTCGCCTTGCGGCGCGCGGCCATGGCGGGGTGCTGCCGCCGGAGGCGGAGCGCAGCCGTATCGAGACCTATATGGATCCGCTGCCGTTCTGGTACGCGCCCTTCGAAGAGGCTGCAGTCGATAGCCAAGCCTATCCGCTCCACGCGCTGACGCAGCGGCCGATGCACATGTACCATTCCTGGGGCGCGCAGAATGCGTGGCTAAGGCAGATCACCAGCCAGAACCGGCTGTTCGTGCACAATCGGACCGCCGCCAGCCTCGGGCTTGTCGATGACGACTGGGTGTGGATCGAGAGCATCAACGGCAAGGTCAAGGGGCAGATCAGCCTGATCGACGGCGTCAACGCCGATACGGTGTGGACCTGGAACGCGATCGGCAAACGGCGCGGCAGCTGGGGGCTCAAGGATGACGCGGCCGAATCCAATCGCGGCTTCCTGCTCAACCACATCATCGGCGACCAGACCTCTGCCGATGCGAATGGCAAACGCTATTCGAATTCCGATCCTGTCACCGGCCAGGCGGCATGGTTCGACCTGCGCGTGCGCATCGTCAAATGCGCGGCCGAGGAAGCTGGCTTCACCGAGCCGCAATTCGAGCGGTTCCGGCAGCCGCCACACTTCGAGCCCTCGCCCGACAAGCTCAGTTTCGGCGCCGAATTCCGTCGGGAGAGAGAAGCTGCCGAATGACTTGCCTTCCCGCCCACACCGACAAAAAGCTCGGCCTGGTCATCGACCTCGACACCTGCGTTGGTTGCCAGGCCTGCGTCACCGCCTGCAAGGAATGGAACACCGGCGGCCATATGGCGCCGCTAACCGACATCGACCCCTATGGCGGCAATGTCGACGGCGTCTGGTTCAACCGCGTGCACAGTTATGAGCACATGACCGAGATGGGTGGGCGTACGGTCAATTTCCCGCGCTCCTGCCTGCACTGCGAGACACCGGCGTGCGTCACGGTCTGCCCGACCGGCGCCTCCTACAAACGGGCGTCGGATGGCATCGTGCTGGTCGACGAGGACAAATGCATCGGCTGTAAATTGTGCAGCTGGGCCTGCCCCTACGGCGCGCGCGAATTCGACACGGATGTCGGCGTGATGAAGAAATGTACGCTGTGCGTCGACCGCATCTATAACGACAATCTGGCGGAGGAAGACCGCGTGCCGGCCTGCGTTGCCGCCTGCCCGACCAGCGCGCGGCATTTCGGCGATCTGGGCGATCCGGCATCGGCTATCTCGCAACTGGTGGCGGAGCGCGGCGGTGTCGACCTGATGCCGGAGATGGGCTACAGGCCGACCAACAAATATCTGCCGCCACGCGCCCACACCACCCGCGCCGCATCGGTGCCGGCACAGGCGCTCCAGCCGGTGCGAGCCGAAGGCGGTTTCCTTGGCTGGGTCGACCGCATGCTTTCGAACTGACCCGCGCCTTCATGCATCCAGCCTTCTCCGTCGTCTTTTTCACCACCGCCACGGGCGCCGGTTACGGCCTGCTCGCGCTGCTTGGCGTGTTGGCCGGACAGGGCTTTATCCCGCCCGATTTCTGGCTTGGCCTCACCGGCATGGGGCTGTCGCTCGGCCTGATCTCGGCAGGCCTGCTGTCCTCGGCCGGCCATCTCGGCCGGCCCGAACGCGCCTGGCGTGCCTTCTCGCAATGGCGTAGCTCATGGCTGTCGCGCGAAGGCGTTGCCTCGGTCGCCACCTTCGTGCCGGCGGGACTGTTCGGTATTGGCTGGGTGGTCCTCGGCCGTACGAGCGGCTGGGTGGCTGTCGCCGGGCTGCTCGCTGCCATCGGCGCGGTCGCAACCGTCTGCACCACCGGCATGATCTACGCGTCGTTGAAGCCGATCGCCCAATGGCACAGCCGCTTCACCCTGCCCGGCTATCTGATCTTTTCGGCGATGACCGGCAGCGTACTGCTCAACGCCCTGCTGCAGGGATTTGCGGCAGGCTCGAATATGCTTCTGGCGGCTGCCCTGTTGCTGACCGCGCTCGGCTGGGGTTTGAAGCTGGCGACCTGGCGATACAATGATAGGCTGGAGATCCCGACCAATGCCAACACCGCAACCGGGCTTTCCGGCGGCACGGTGCGGTCGATGGAATGGCCGCATACCGAGGAAAACTATCTGCTCAAGGAAATGGGCTTTCGCATCGCACGCAAGCACAGCGCAAAGCTGCGGCTGATCACCCAGGCTCTGGCCTTTGCCTTGCCCGCTTTGCTGCTGATTGCGGCGTTTGCCTTACCGTGGCCCTTTGCGGCGGCTTCGTCGATACTCTCCGCAATCGCCCAACTCGCCGGCATGCTGGTGGAGCGCTGGCTGTTCTTCGCCGAGGCCAAGCACACTGTTACCCTCTATTACGGACGATAGGGCAGCTCAGCCCGGCCTGAGCATCGAGTGGGAAATCGCGAAGATGCGCTCAGTGCCAAGCATATAGGCCATCAGCGTTTCGCGGCGGAACAGCCCGGCATAGGCGCGGTCAAGGAGATTGAGCGAACCGGTGTAGGCGCCGAAGGCCGGCATGATCATGCGGCCGCCATCGCCGGCAAAGCAGCGCCGCCGCACCGAACGGCCTTGCTGGACGATGCGGGCGCAAGGATGCAGATGGCCTGATATCTCGCCCTCCACCCTTATCGCCGAAGGCTCGTGCCGGAAGAGCAGAGAGCCGATGGCCAGCTCGCGCACGGTGTCGCCCGGCAGGTCGGCCGGTGCTTCCGGGTCATGATTGCCGGCGACCCAGAACCAGTCGCGCCCAACCATCAGCCCTTCCAGCCTTTCGCGAAAGCTTGCGTGCATGCGCGCGGCGCCGCCGCCATCGTGAAAACTGTCGCCCAGGCTAATGACGATCGCAGGCTGATAATCGGCAATCACCGTCTGCAGCCGGAGCAGCGTGGCGCCGGTATCGTAAGGCGGAACCAGCGTGCCGCGCCTGGCCAGTGAGGAGCCTTTTTCCAGATGCAGGTCGGATACGGCCAGAAGCCGGAATTCGGGAAAATAGAGCACGCCGCGGCGGTCGCAGATCGCGCGTTCGCCAGCGATACGGACGGCGCCCGTATCCGCCAGAGTCGCAGCCATTGCCAGCGCCACAGTCATTTCGTCCCCATGGCTTCCTCGACCAGCGTGGCTGCATCCATCAGCAGCGTCTCATCGGCCTCGCCGTGCACCGGCATCTTGCCGATCTCAAGCATGATCGGCACGGCGAGCGGCGATATCTGCTCGAGATTCTTATGCATGATTCGACCCTGGACGCGCGAGAGCATCTCGGCAAGTCTGCTGACATCCAGCAGACCGGTCGCGGCATCGGCCCGCGTCGCCTGCAAAAGGATGTGGTCGGGCTCATGGCTGCGCAGCACGTCGTAGATGAGGTCGGTCGACACGGTCACCTGGCGGCCGCTCTTCTCCTGGCCCGGGTGGCGTTTCTCGATCAATCCCGAGATCAGCGCGCAATTGCGAAAGGTGCGCTTCAACAGCCAGCTGCCGGCGAGCCAGGCTTCGAGGTCGTCGCCCAGCATATCTTGATCGAAGAGCGCAGCCAGCGACGGTTTCTTCGCCCTGAACATGTGACCCATATCGGCCAGCGACCATATGGCAAGCGCATAATCGGTGGCGACGAAGCCGAGCGGCCTGGCTCCCGCCCTGTCGAGGCGGCGGGTCAGCAGCATGCCCAGCGTCTGGTGCGCCAGCCTGCCCTCGAACGGATAGGCCACCAGGTAGTAGCGGTTGCCGCGCGGAAAGGTCTCGATCAGCAGATCGTCGCGTTTCGGCAGCACCGACTTGTCGGCCTGGAAACGTAGCCAGTCGGCGACCTGCTCCGGCAGCTTCTTCCAGCGCTGCGGATCGTCCAGCATGGCGCGCACCTGTTCGGCTAGGTACGTCGAAAGTGGGAATTTGCCGCCGCCATAGTACGGCACCTTGGCGTCGCTGCCCGGCGCGTTCGAGACGAAGCACTCACTCTCGCGGATGCCCTCGAAGCGCAGCACCTTGCCGGCGAACATGAAGGTGTCGCCGTGCGTCAGCGTTTCGAGGAACGCCTCCTCGATCTTGCCAAGAACCCGACCGCCACGCGAAGCCGCGCCTCTGCTGCCGGCCTGGACGTAGCGCACGTTGAGCGCCGGCACTTCAATGATGGTGCCGACATTCAGCCGGTATTGCTGAGCGACGCGAGGATTGGACACCCGCCACAGCCCGTCCTTGTTGAGACGAATACGGGCGTAGCGTTCGTAGTTCTTCAGCGCATAGCCGCCGGTGGCGACGAAATCGATGACGCGATCGAATGTCGGCCGGTCGAGATCGGCATAGGGTGCTGCCGTTCGCACTTCCTCGAACAGCGCATCGGCCTGGAACGGCGCACCGCAGGCGCAGCCCAGCACGTGCTGCGCCAGCACGTCGAGCCCGCCATTGACCAGCGGCGGCGTATCCTGGGCGCCCAGATAATTGGCGTCGAGCGCCGCCCTGCATTCCAGCACCTCGAAGCGATTGGCCGGGATCAGGATCGCCTTCGACGGCTCGTCCATACGGTGGTTGGCCCGACCGATGCGCTGTGCCAGCCGGCTGGCACCTTTCGGCGCGCCGACATGGACGACCAGGTCGACGTCGCCCCAGTCGATGCCGAGGTCGAGCGTCGAGGTGGCGACGATGGCACGCAAGGCGTTCTCGCCCATCGCTTTCTCGACGCGCCGGCGCTGGGCGACGTCGAGCGAGCCATGGTGTAGCGCGATCGGCAAGGTGTCCTCGTTGACCCGCCACAACTCTTGGAACAGCAGCTCCGCCTGGCTGCGCGTGTTGACGAACAGCAGGGTTGTCTTGTGGCGCTTGATCTCGTTGTAGATCTCCGGCGTTGCGTAGCGGGCCGAATGTCCCGCCCACGGCACGCGCTCCTCCGAATCGAGAATGGAGATCTCGGGCTTGGCGCCGCCAATGACGACGATCAGTTCGGCCATCGGCCCCGGTGGATTCTGGCTGACCAGCCAGCGCCGCAATTCGTCGGGCTCGGCGACCGTCGCCGACAGGCCGATCATCTGCAGGGCGGGCACAAACGAGCGCAGCCGGGCCAGGCCAAGCGACAGGAGGTGCCCACGCTTCGAGGTCACCAGCGAATGCAGTTCGTCGAGTACGACATAGCGCAGGTCCTCGAAGAAGCGCCTGGCGTCGGGCGCGGCAATCAGCAGCGCCAATTGCTCGGGCGTGGTCAGCAGAATGTCGGGCGGCGCCAGCTTCTGCCGCTGGCGCTTGTGTGCGGGCGTATCGCCGGTGCGCGTCTCGACAGTAACCGGCAGCCCGATCTCTTCGACGGGTTTGCCGAGATTGCGCTCGATGTCGACGGCCAGCGCCTTCAACGGCGAGATGTACAGCGTGTGGATGCCGCGATGCGCCTGCCCTGGCCTTCTCCTTGGCCGGCCGGCCAGTTCGGTCAGCGATGGCAAGAACCCGGCCAGCGTCTTGCCGGCGCCGGTCGGGGCGATCAGCAATACCGACTGCCCGCCCTGAGCCTTGGCCAGCAATTCGATCTGATGGGCGCGCGGCGACCAGCCTTTTTCCGCAAACCATTTGACGAATGGCTCGGGCAGGACGACGGCGGCTTTCTGTTCGGCAAGGCGCGGCTGCTCTGTCACGCGTCAGAGGTAGCGCGGCGGCGCGCGATCGCCAAGCAGAATCAGAACAAAAGGTGATCGATTCGCGTTACGGCCGGCGAAACCCCGTCGGACCGCCATAGAGATAGCCGATACGGGCGATCGCTTCGCTCAGTCCTTCACGCGATACCAGCATGGTGTGGCCATTGGCGTGGATTATCGTCTCGGCGTCGGTCATGATAGCGACGTGGCCTTTCCAGAACACCAGGTCGCCGCGCTGAAGCCCGGAAAAGTCCGGCCCCGGAACGAGCGGCTCGCCGATGGTTGCCGCCTGCATGTCGGAATCGCGCAGCACCTGCCTGCCGGCCATGCGCATCGCCAATTGCACGAGACCGGAACAGTCGATGCCGAAGCCCGAGGCGCCGCCCCACAAATAAGGCGTGCCGAGAAAGCTCTCGGCAACAGCAACGTAGTCGGCGGCCGCCTCGGCGACAGGCCTGAGATGACCCGAGATGACCGCTTGACCGGACGGCAACAGCGCATAATGCGTGCCGCGTGTTTCGGCTGAGCCCGTCACCGTCACCAATGATCCCATCGACAATTGCCCGCTCACCGGAAAGCGCAAGTCGGGTCCTGGATAGAGAAAGGTGCGCGGCACCGAAACGATATGGGTCGGCGCATGGTCCCGAGCGCCCAACGCCGTGTCGGCGACATAGCCGACATAGCCGTCGCATTCGCCCTGGATCCAGGCCCAGCCTTCTGCGTCCTCGAAGACGAGAATGTCATCGCCGAACAGAAGCTGTGTGTTGACACCGGCATTCGGCCGTGGCGCCTTGCGGATGTCGGCCACGGAAGCGGTGATGCGAGCCGGCCGGCCGGCGACGAACCGGTCGGCGGCGACCTCGCCTCTCAGCCTGGCATCGGCGAGATCGGAGCGGAAGGCATGGAGGCGGGCATCCCTGGCGGTCAAATCGGCAACTCGTTCAAATGGACAATTTGGTCAAATCGGCAGCTCTTGGGCTCTGGCAATGATAACATCGCCGAAGCGTTCGACAAAGAGCGCACCTTCGACTGTGCGCCTGACCAGCACGTTGCGCTTGTCGAGCTCGTCGCGGTGGCGCGACACCAACTTCAGCGCCCCCATCGTGTCGAGCGCACGGGTGATCACCGGCTTGGTGACATTGAGGCGGGCAGCCAGACCGCGCACCGTGTGCGGCGGCGGATCGAGATAGATGGTGAACAGGATCGCCGTCTGGCGCATGGTGAGATCGGGTGCGTCGTCGCGCACCTGCGACAGCACCACCTGCTGCCACAGTCGCAAGGCCTGACTTGGACGCATGATAATCGACATCCGTCCAGCATGACGGAAAATTGTTTCGGTTCCGTTTCAGTCAACACCTTCGTCGGCTATGCCGAGACATCATCCGCCGAAGCGGTTCGAAATGACACGCTCCAGCGCCCGGATGCCTTGCGCCTCGCCGCCGGCAAGGCCGTGCGGGCGGTCCGACGGGTTCCAGGCGAAGATGTCGAAATGCGCCCAGCTGGCGGTCTTTTGGACGAAGCGCTTCAGGAATAGCGCCGCGGTGATCGAGCCGGCGAGACCATCCGACGTGACGTTGTTGATATCGGCAATTTTCGACGCCAGCTTGGCGTCATAGGGCTTCCACAACGGCATGCGCCATAGCGGATCCTCGACCGCAACGGAGGCGTCCGCCAGCTCGGATGCAAGCGCCTCGTCACCGGTGTAGAAGGGCGGCAGGTCGGGGCCGAGCGCAACACGGGCAGCGCCTGTCAGTGTTGCCATATCGACCAGCATCTGCGGCTCCTCGTCGTCGGCCAAGGCTAAGGCGTCGGCGAGGACCAGCCGCCCTTCAGCGTCGGTGTTGCCGATTTCGACGGTGATGCCTTTGCGGCTCACCAGCACATCGCCTGGACGGAAGGCGTTGCCGGCTATCGAATTCTCGACAGCGGGGATGAGCACGCGCAGCCGGACCTTCAGCCCGGCGGCCATGATCATGGAAGCGAGGCCCAGCACGTTGGCAGCGCCGCCCATGTCCTTCTTCATCAAAAGCATGCCCGAGGACGGCTTGATGTCGAGGCCGCCTGTGTCGAAGCAGACGCCCTTGCCGACCAGCGTTATCTTGGGGGCATTCTTCGGCCCCCAAATCATGTCGATCAGGCGCGGCGCGTCGGCCGAAGCGCGACCGACGGCATGAATCATCGGAAAGTTGGCGGCGAGAAGATCGTCGCCCTTGGTCACCGATATTTCAGCCTTGTGCGTCGCGGCCAAGGTCCGGGCGGCATTCTCCAGCTGGCCGGGACCCATATCGCTGGTCGGCGTGTTGACCAGGTCGCGTGCCAGGAAAACGCCATCGGCGATGCGTCTGACGCGAGCAGCGTCGGCGCCGGACGGCAGCGCGAAGCGAAGCGTCCTGCCAGGCTTCTTGCCATAGCGGGTGAAAATATAGCCGCCGAGCGCCAGCGCGAGTGCCGTAAGCTCCGGCTTGGCCGGTGCGGACGCAAGACGCCAGTCGCCTTCGGGCAAGGCTCTCGCCAGTGCCCCGACGGCCATTGCGCCCTCGGCGTCGCCGGTGCCGAACAGGGCTCCGGCAATCGCACCGTTATCGCCAGGCACAACCAGCGTCCTGCCGGCCTCGCCGGAAAAGCCGTTGGCCTTGGCCCAGGCGACCGAGGATGGCGCAAGGCCCGCCGCCGCCTGTGCATCCTTCGCCACCAGATGGACCGGCAGCGCATTGTTCAATTTTTTCTCGACGAGTTCGACAGGCATTCGCTGGTCTCCGGCTTCTGAGTCGGCGTTTCTTAACTCTCCGTTAGGGTTAACAGAATATTTCTGCGGGAGGGAAGATGACCACGCAAATGGTCACGCGCATGAACGGAGCCCTGGTGCCGATGCCGACCGACCGCAGGATGAACGCCAGCGCAAACAGGCTGATCACCACGGCGTTGATGATGGTGCTTGCCGCAAGCGTCGCTGGCTGCGGAACCAGCAAATTGACGACTGGCTCGATTTCTCGCCCAAGCGGCAAGCCGCTGGAAACAATGTCGGCGGGCGAACTGCACAACGCCACGATGGCGCTCGGGCAGTCCTACTCGAAAAGCCCCAACGACAAGCGGATCGCGACAAACTATGCCGCGGCGTTGCAGATGGACGGTGACGCCGACCAGTCGCTTGCGGTGATGCGCAAGCTGGCGATTGCCTTGCCGAAGGACCGCGACGTGCTCGCCGCCTATGGCAAGGCGCTTGCCGCCAACGGACAGTTCGAGCCGGCTCTCGATGCCGTGCGCCGCGCCCAGACGCCCGAATATCCTGACTGGAAACTTGTATCGGCGGAAGCTGCCATTCTCGACCAGCTCGGCCAAAAGGACGAGGCGCGTCAAGACTATCGCAAAGCGCTGGACCTCAAGCCGAACGAACCGTCGATCCTTTCCAATCTCGGCATGTCGTATGTGCTGGAAGGCGATTTGCGCACGGCCGAAACCTATATGCGCTCGGCCGCCCAGCAGCCGAATGCCGACAGTCGCGTCCGCCAGAACCTGGCGCTGGTCGTCGGTCTGCAAGGACGTTTCGACGAGGCCGAGAAGATCGCCTCACAAGAGCTGTCGCCGGAACAGGCGCAGGCCAACGTCGCTTACCTTCGCCAGATGCTGGCGCAGCAGAATGCCTGGAGCCAGCTCAAGGAGCAGGACAAGGCAAAGCCTGCCACCAACTGACCGCTTCGAGCGCCGAACCGGCGCGAGAATTCCGCAACACGTCAAACGCAAGGAGCCGCGCGACACCCGCAGCGCGGCTTTGAATCGTAGCAGCGTTTGTGGCGACGCCGCTTGGGCTACTGGCTGCTCGATTTCGGCTGGTCGCCAAAGATGCCGCGCTGACTCACCTGGATGCCGGCGGGACCCAGAATGATGGCGAACAGCACCGGCAGGAAGAACAGGATCATCGGCACGGTAAGCTTCGGCGGCAGCGCGGCCGCCTTCTTCTCGGCGGCATTCATGCGCATGTCGCGGCTCTCAGCGGCAAGCACGCGCAGCGCATGCGCCACGGGCGTACCGTAGCGCTCGGCCTGAACCAACGCCTGGGACACCGACCTGACGGATTCGAGGCCAGTGCGGCTTGCAAGGTTCTCGTACGCCTGCTTGCGCTCCTGCAGATAGGAAAGTTCGGCATTGGTCAGGATGAATTCTTCCGCCAATGCCACCGATTGCGCGCCGATCTCATCGGCGACCTTGCGAAGCGCTGCTTCCACCGACATGCCGGACTCGACGCATATCAGCAACAGGTCGAGCGCGTCCGGCCACGCCATCTGAATCGACTGCTTGCGCTTGGTCGCACGGTTGTTGACGTAGAGCACCGGCGCGTAGAACCCCGCATAGGCAACCACGATGCAGACGAACAGCTTCACGAAAAGCGGCTGCTCGGGCAGTCCTCCAAGCACGAACAGATATATGGCCGCCAATGCAAAGCCGATGAAGGGCAGGACGAGGCGGAAAAAAAGGAAGCGCGTCAGCGGATTTTGGCCGCGAAAACCCGCCACTTTCAATTTCTGCAAGGTACCTTCGTCCGCCAGCGCACGCCTGAGATCCAGGCGATCGACAATATTGCGCATGCCGACCGACTGCTCTTCGCGCAGGCCCTTGCGGCGGCGGTCGGCTTCGACTGCCAGCCGCGCGCGCTGTTTGGCGCGCAGCTCATCGCGCTCCAGCGCCACGGATTTCATGCGCGCCTTGAGCTGGTTCCCGCCAAAGGCGGGCAGCAGCGTGAAGACCGTCGCAAACACCGCGATGCCGACCAGCAGTGCGATCAGCAGGGACGGGTCGGTGAGAGTTCTGATGACGTGATCGGTCATACGCGCGAATCCTAGACTTCGAAGTTCATCATCTTGCGCATTACCAGGATACCCATCGACATCCAGACGCCGGAACAACCGAGGATCAGATGGCCGGTGCTGGTGGTAAAGAGGGGCATGATGTAGTTCGGGCTCGTCAGATAGACGAGAAAGGCAACGACGAAAGGCAGCGCGCCGATGATCACGGCGGATGCCTTGGCTTCCATAGACAACGCCTGGACCTTGGCCTTCATTTTCTTGCGGTCGCGAAGCACGCGCGAAAGATTGCCCAGCGCTTCGGAAAGATTGCCGCCGGCCTGAGACTGGATCTGGATGACGATGCCGAAGAAGCTCGCCTCGGTGCACGGCATCGTTTCGGGCATGCGCATGGCCGCGTCGGGGATCGACAAACCCATTTGCTGCGAATCGACGATGCGGCGGAACTCGGTCTTGACCGGCTCGGGGGATTCATTGGCGATCAGGCGCACAGCGTCGTTCAGCGGCAGGCCGGATTTTACTGCACGCACGATGATGTCGAGCGCGTTCGGAAATTCGTTGAGAAACGCCTTGACGCGGCGTGCGCGGCGAAACGAGACGAACCAGCGCGGCAGACCCAAGACACCGACCAGCAGCGCAGCCGGCAAGACCAGCAGCGGTGCGCCGATGAAATAGACCAAAGCCGTCAAGACGACGCCGCAGACCGCCGAATAGACATAGAAGCGCTCAATCGAGACCTTCATGCCGGCCTGGCGGATTTGGATCTTCAGCGGTGGTTTCTTGACCAGGCTCTGGTTGGACTTTTGCTTTTGGTCGAGATCCTTCAGCGAATCCTGGACGGATTTGCGACGCTTGGCCGCTTCCGCCACGCGATCGCGCGAAGCCTTGACGACGGAACGATCCGTCTCGGCGGTCTTGATCGATTCAAGCCGCTTGCCGACCTGCTTCTCGGTGCTGATCCGATTGAACAGGAAAGCATAGGCCACTGCGCCGGCGCTGAAGCCGGCGAGCACGACGAATGCCAATACGGTGCTGTCAATCCCGAACATCGACCCTGGCCCCCACGCTTCCAGACGGATCAGTCAGCGCGTTTCTCCATCGCCTCGAGTGCAACGGCTAGGCGCTGCTCCTCGCCATAGTAGCGGGCGCGCTCCCAGAAATGCGGACGGCCGATGCCGGTCGACACGTGCTCGCCCAGCAACCTGCCGTTCGCATCCTCGCCCTTGATGTTATAGAGAACGATGTCCTGGGTGATGATGACGTCGCCTTCCATGCCGATCACCTCGGTGATGTGGGTGATGCGCCGCGATCCGTCGCGCAGGCGTGCAGCCTGTATGATCACGTCGACGGAGCCGACGACAATTTCGCGTACGGTTTTTTGCGGCAGCGTGTAGCCGCCCATGGCGATCATTGACTCTATACGGTTGAGGCATTCGCGCGGGCTATTCGAGTGGATCGTTCCCATCGAGCCGTCATGGCCGGTGTTCATCGCCTGCAATAGGTCGAACACTTCGGGTCCACGCACCTCGCCGACGATGATGCGCTCGGGCCGCATGCGCAGACAGTTCTTGACCAGGTCGCGCATGGTCACTTCGCCCTCACCTTCAAGGTTGGGCGGACGTGTTTCGAGACGCACCACATGTGGCTGCTGCAATTGCAGCTCAGCCGAGTCCTCGCACGTAATGACGCGTTCCTCGCGGTCGATATAGTTGGTCAGGCAATTGAGCAGCGTCGTCTTGCCGGAGCCGGTACCGCCCGAAATGACAATGTTGCAACGGACGCGGCCGATGATCTTGAGAATCTCGGCGCCTTGCGGCGAAATCGAGCCGAACTTGACCAGCTGGTCGAGCGTCAGCTTGTCCTTCTTGAACTTGCGGATGGTAAGGGCGGTGCCGTCGATGGCCAGGGGCGGTGCGATGACGTTGACACGGGAGCCATCAGGAAGACGCGCATCGCAGATTGGGCTTGATTCATCGACGCGGCGGCCAACCTGGCTGACGATACGCTGGCAGATGTTGAGGAGCTGCTGGTTGTCGCGGAAACGGATGCCGGTCTGCTCGACCTTGCCGTTGACCTCGATGTAGACGTTCTTGGAGCCATTGACCATGATGTCGGCAATATCGTCGCGGGCAAGCAGTGGCTCCAGCGGCCCGTAGCCCAAGACGTCGTTGCAGATATCCTCGAGAAGCTCTTCCTGCTCGGCGATGGACATCGCGAAGTTCTTGATCGCGATGATGTCGTTGACGATGTCGCGGATTTCCTCGCGCGCGCTTTCGGGATCGAGCTTGGCGAGCTGCGACAGATCGATCGTGTCGATGAGTGCGGAGAAGACCTGGCTTTTGGTGTCGTAATAGCTCTCGCTGCGCTCACGCTCAATCCTTTTCGGCTCCGGCGCCAATGGCGGCGGCTCGACCGCACGGCGAACCGCCGGCCCTGCAGGCGCGCCGGATGGCGGCGGCGCCCCGGGCCTGGCAGCTACCGCCGCTTCCACAGGGTTCGCGGCCGCCGGCGCGGCAGGTGCGGGTGCTGGCTGACGGAATTCCGGGATGGTCCGGTTGCCGTCGTCGCTGCCTCTTTTACCAAACATGATTGCTTACCAATTCCACCGCTGCGGCATCACTTCTTGTTGCGCGAAAGCTTGCCGAGCAGGTTGCCGAGGCCAGCCTTTTTCTTCACCTTGATTTCGCTGCGCCCCGTCAGCACATGGGCAATCTCGTTGATCGTGGCGACGACGGGGCTCTTGGCATCCATCTCACCGAGCATACGTCCGTTGTTGGCGGCATTTCCGAACAAAAGCGGCTCGAACGGGATGACCGACATCGGCGAAAGGCCGAGCGATTCGGAGAAATCGGACGGCGTAATCTCGGGACGTTTCGGCACACCGGCCTGGTTGATCACAAGCTTTGGCGCAGGATCGTTTGGACGAAGCCGCTTCAGCATGTCGACCAGGTTCTTTGTGTTTCGCAGATTGGCCAGTTCGGGCGTCGCCGTGATGACGATCTCGTCGGCCTTGACCAGCGTGTTCTTGGTCCAGCCGGCCCAGACGTGGGGAACATCGAGCACGAGGAGCGGCGCGCTACGCTGGGCTATGTCGATAAGCTGGGTGAAGGCGTCGGGCTCGAAATCGTAGACCCGCTCCAGGGTCGAAGGTGCCGCAAGCAGCGACAGGTGCTCGGCGCATTGGGCGAGCAGCCGGTCGAGATAGACCTCGTCGACGCGTTCCGGCGAGAAGACCGCCTCGGCAATGCCCTGCGCCGGGTCCTGGTCGAAATTGATGTTGGCCGTTCCGAAGGCGAGGTCGAGATCGGCGACAACCACTTCGGACTTGAAAAGGGACGACATGGCCCAAGCCACATTATGGGCTATTGTCGAGGAGCCGACGCCGCCCTTGGCACCGATGAAGGCAATCGAGCGGCCGATCGGCTCAGCTTCCGGATCAACGAAGATCGAGGACACCACGCTGACGATGTCGGCCATCGATACCGGGGCGATGACATATTCGGAAATGCCCGATCGGATGAGTTCGCGATACAGGCCGACATCGTTGTAATGGCCGACAACCACCACCTTGGAGGTCGGATCGCAGTGCTCGGAGAGCTGGGCGAGTTGTTCCAGCAACAGCTTCGGCTCGCTGCGCGATTCAAGCAGGATCAGGTTCGGTGTCGGCGCAGACTGGTAGAATTCGATAGCGGTGGGGATGCCCCCCATATGCACCTTCAGATGGGCCTTGGCCATACGGCGATCCTCGCCAGCGCGCTCGACCGGATTGGCTACGCCTTCGGTCTCGCAGAACGCCTGGATCGAAATGCGCGGGATCGGCCGCAACGCCTGCATCGCGGCAATATCCTGCTCCGAGGTTTCGCCGCCTGCTACCTCTGTGTCATAGGCAAGATTGCTCATTGTCATCTCTTTCAGTGACTTGCGCGGCTTAGGTCTGTTGAGCCTCAACACTCGTTAATATTCGACTTCCGAATTGCCGAGGAGTTCGTCCGAAATTCCTCTGTCGCGATAGACGTCGATCACCGCGCTCCGATTTGCCGCGTCGATGGGAGTCTGTTTGCGCGGCCCGATCAGATCGGCCGGATTGGCCATCTGGGCGGCAAGGTTGTTTTGGTACGAACAGCCGAAATCGGCATAATGCTTGTTTTCCGAAGTCTCCAGAAGGTCTTCCGGCCAGCGCCCGCATTTGTCCGTCTGAGCCTTCACCGAGACGTAGGCGACACGGACCGGGGCGGACGCTTCGGCCGAAACGGATTGATAGGACCGCACGGCGATCCGCTTCCGGCTGATGCCGCTGGCTATGGCAAGCCTGGCGAAATCGCGGCCGGCCGCGGCCGCTGCGATTTCGTTAGCCGAGCCGCTCGGGACCTCAATCGTCAGCACCGGAGCCGCGCTCCTGTCGTATCCGTCCAGAAAGCCCAGGAGCGTGTCGCGCTGGAATCTGGTCATGCCACGGTCGCCGGCGCCGACCGGAAGGTCGATCTTCTGGATCTTCTCGGCGATGACGATCGGATGGGTGGTGCGATAGTCGTCCGGTATGGCACCGACCGTGACGCTGTCGCGATTGGCGCAGCCGGCCAGTGATGCCGCCATCACGACCGCCATGATGGGAACGGCAGGCCGCCAGATTCGCAAATGGGCCGACCGCATCGCGGTGATCGCCTTTGTCTTCGATGCTGACTGAGACATGTCCGCTTCCCCGCTTACTTGTAGATGAAGCCGACAACGCCGTGATAACGGCCGTTGGGCTTGTCGGTCTGCATGGTGCCGTAGACGCGGTTGACGCGTCCAAGGAACATGGCGGCTCCGTCGCTGGCGGCGTTGAAATTGTCGTCAGGCTTGGCAAGGTCGTTGCGCGCCACCGGCTTCACCAGATAGGGCGTGATGATGATGACGAGCTCGGTCTCGTTGCGAACGAAATCCCTGCTGCGGAAGAGCGCGCCGAGCACTGGAATCTTTGTCAGGCCAGGCAAGCCGTTGACGGCTTGCCTGACATCGTCGCGGACGAGCCCGGCAATCATCATCGAGCCGCCCGAAGGCAGTTCCACCGTCGTGTCGGCCAAGCGTTTGCGAAGCGACAGGGCGTTCATGCCAAGGCTTTTTACGCCTTCGGAATAAGATACTGACCCTTCCGTTGTCGGCTCGGAGACCGACGTCCTGACTTTCAGGCTGATGCGGCCGGGAGACAGCACCACCGGCTGAAATTCCAGGCCAATACCATATTCGATCTTCTCGACTGAATAGGTTTTCAGACCTGTCTGGTTATCGCTGGAGACGGCTTCGGAAACGCCGGTCACCATGTTATATTCACCGCCGACCTTGAAGGTCGCCTTCTCGCCGGATACGGCCGTCAATGTTGGCTCGGCGAGAGTCTTCATGACGCCGGACTGTTCCATGGCGTTGATATAGGCCTGCAGCGTCGAGCTGCTGATAGAGAGGCCCGAGTTCGACAGCGACTTGCCTAAACCGGTGAAATTGTCGCTTAACGCGCTCCAGCTGATGCCGTTGCTGCTGCCGCTGCCGATCATGTTGACGCCGAGCTGCTTCATCACCGAGCGGCTGACTTCGGCAACCGTCACCTTGAGCGTCACCTGGTCGTCGCCGATAATCTGCAGCAGGTTGACGATCTTGCTGACGCGGCGCTCGGTGTCCGGATTGTTGATGTCGACGCCGGCATCGGCGGAGCCGCCGGCAGCGGTCTGCGAATATTGACCCGTGGTCGCTTCGCCGCCTGAGACGAAGATCTCCGCCAGGTCTTGCGCACGCTTGGCGTCCAGCGGAGTGTCAACGGTTCCGGTCAGAACGACATTGTCGTTCAGCAGCTCGACCTTGATCTCCGATGACGGGATGAAGCGCTTGATATAGTCCTCCAGCCCGGCAACATCGCGTTCGACCGCCAGATCAAGGCTGACGATCTGTTCGCCATTCGGGCCAAAGACGAAGATGTTGGTCTCGCCGACCGCCTTTCCGAATAGATAGATGCGCCTGGCGGTGCGGGTCACCGCATCGGCTACCGCGGGGTTGGCAACGAGAATATCGTAGGCATCGCTCGGCAGGTCGATGACCACCGATTTGTTGAGCCCGAGCTTCACTCGCTGGGTGGCCGTCGAGGCTGTGACCCTGGCATTGTTCGCCGCATGGGCATCGAGAGTGCCATACGCATTCGTTCCAAGGAGAAACAGGCCGATCGCCGCAGCCAAGGTGACCGGCAGTTTGGTTTTTAGCTTCATTTCCTCGCCCCCACTTCGGAAACTTCGCCCGACTTGATCAACCGCACCGTTCCGCGCCGACCATTGCCGGAAACCAGGTAGTCGGCCTCCCCCACATTCTTGTCCTGGCTGTCCTTGATTGAGCGCAGTGCCAATGTCAGGCGATCCGCCATCTGCTGAGCGACGGTGATGATCTCGGACTGCTGCGGCGTCAGTTCCAGGGTGGCGGTCTGGCCGACCCTGGTCTTCTTGCCTTCCTCATCCTCCTGAATGGTCTGGTCGATCGCCAGGACGCGAATGTTCTTGAGGATAGTCTCGGTCGTGAAGCCCGGACTACCGCCATTGGCGGTATCGGCTCTGCGGGTCATGATGACGTCGACGAAATCGTTGGGAAGAATAAAGCCACCGGCCGAAGTGTCGGCCGAGATGCTTGTGGCGACAGCCCGCATGCCGGAGGGCAGGATCGACGACATGAAGCTTTGCCCCTCACCGATCAACTTCGAGCGCCGCAACGGCTCGCCGGCATACAGCGCCACGCGCGCGACGCCGCCCTTCAGCTTATCCAGCGCTTCAGGCTCGGCGGCGCGGGTGATGAAATTTGCGTTGATGCCGGCGGACGGCCATGACTCCCAGGAAATGTTGTTCTCTAGCGGACTGCCCATCGGAACATCGCCGGAAAGGACAAGCACGTCCTGCAGCGCGATCGCCGGCGCTTGGGGGCCGGAATCGACAACCGGAGGCGGCGGAGGCGCGACCATGTTCTTCGCGACATAGCCTGCACCTCCGGCCGCGGCTATCGCCACGCCTAGAATAATCAATCGGGATGCTGGCATCTGTCCGAACCTCGCCCTTGGCAAACCACCTGGCCAAGCCGGACTTTGCAGCGGCAATCGTCAAAACAAGGTTAATGTTATACTTACGATCGTGATTAATTTAACGTTTACATAAATTAGAGCGACCAAGCGCGGCCCGAAGGAAAGACGTCGCCAACTCGCCAGGCCCGGCGCAAACGGAGTAACGCAAATCAGCCCGCCAGCCTGGCGAGAGCCCAGGCCATTAACGGCGAGTCCGGATAGGTAAGCAGACCGCCAATGCCAAGCGCAATGCCGTACGGAACACCGGTCGCGTCATCGGCGAAATGGCGCAGGAACGGATTGTGGCTTGTGACGGCGGCAAGCAGCGATTTTCGATAGGCGAGAATGGCAAGCGTCAGCAAGCCGCCTATGAATGTCGAGGCGACGAGATATTCGATGAGATGGACATTCAGTCCCATCCACATGGCAGTGGCGGCCAGAAGCTTCGCGTCGCCGCCGCCCATGCCGCCAAGCGCGAACAGGCCGAACGTCACCGCGAGAACCAGGCCGGCGGCGGCGAAATGCCAGCCATAGGTGGCCCAATCCATGCCGGTCAAAGGCGCTACCAAGGCGAAGACAACCACAAGCAGCACAGGCACGCGATTGGCGATCGTCATCGACAGCATGTCGGAGATCGCGGCAAAAAGCATGCAGAACGGAAAGACGACGAAGATCACGGCTTCAAGCATGGACGCGCGCCTGTGGTCAAATTGTACCTGGCCTAACCTAGGCACATTCTATTAACGACTGATGAGACTTCAAAGTGTTTTGTTACTATAATGCAACAAGGGCCGCAACGGAGCGGCCCCTGTTCTTGAAAAGTGACTGGCCGCGTAGCTTAATTGACGCCGTTGACCTTGCTGGCGATCTTGTCGAACTTGGCGTTCAGCGCGTTGCCGAGCGAGCCGGCGCCAACCATGATGGCGAGCGCGATGAGGGCGGCGATCAGACCGTATTCGATAGCGGTCGCGCCGGATTCGTCCTTCACAAAACGTGCGATGAGGTTAGACATTCGAGCTCCTACTCCAATTGTTACAGCACTTCCGTCAACTTCTCTTGATGGCTGATCGGATGCTGCGAATGTAAGCGGAAGCTGTTTCGATCGGCTTAATAAACAGGCTTACCGATTCCTTTCCCGCTTCGATGACATTGCGTAGTTAACCCAGGACTAAAATACCGGCCACTGGGTCCACAGGCTAACAAAGGGCGCAAAAGGCGCAATTCGGCAAAGAGGTTTGAGCCGTGCCTGCTAGCCCAATGCCGGTTCCGGCTTAATCCTGAACTCCAGCCGCTTAACGGTTGGTTCACCAATCTCGTTCATGTTCTGTTGAACAGTTTGTTGCCGGGGAGCGCCTCAATGGCCGGGCCGAGATCGTCATTTCCAATTGCCGTGGTTCTTGCCGCAGCGGCATTCGCCGTTCCAGCCAAGGCAGGCGCCGGCATCGAGGTCACGATGAACCAGGCAAAGATCGTCAAATTGTCGCGCGCCGCCGATACGATTGTCGTCGGCAATCCGGCGATCGCTGACGCCTCCGTGCAGGACGCATCGACGATCGTACTGACCGGCAAGGGATTTGGCGTCACCAATCTTGTCGTCCTCGATCAGGAGGGCAACCCGATCGTCGATGAGCAAATAACGGTCGTGCGCCAGGCAGCGTCGTCGGTGCGCATCTATCGGCGTGCCGAAGTACAGACCATGTCCTGCGCGCCATATTGCGAAAGCTCGTACAAGAGCGATGCCGAGAAGGCCTCTGAGGCCGAGATGAGCGCCGGGCATTAGCTAGCCGACTTCTCCACCTTTGCGGGAACGCTTCGGTTATTGCCTGGTTAAGGCCTTTCCGCCGAATTTAACGGTCATTCCAACCGGACTTCAATCGGTTCCGACTAATGGTGGGATCCGATGCAGAACTGGAATCGGCGGGTAGAGGACATGAGCAAGGCAGGACGAGCAGGTTTTCCCGGAAGGTTTTTGGGCGACCGACGCGGAAGCACGGCGATCGAATTCGCCATGCTTGCAATTCCATTCGCGCTTCTTGTCTTCGCCATCCTGGAGAGCTGTATTTCATTTGCCGCACAAGAAGTGATGGCAAACGCCACAGACGACATCGCGCGCCAACTGCGTACCGGCCAATTAAGACCGGCCGATGTGTCCGGGACCAAGCTGCGGGATATGATCTGCACCAAGTTGGAGATCATGGTCGCCAAGACCTGTCCCGGATTGCTGGTGGATTTGCGCGAATATCCGACCTTCGCCGATGCGGCGCTGGCCGGTTTCAAGATCCAGGATGGCGACGTCGTGTTGACCAAGGGCACGAGCACACAGACCTTCACCGTCGCACCAGGCCTGGCAGAGTCGAGAAACATGCTGCGGGTTTTTTACAAATGGCCGGTGATGACCGACTTCATGGCCAAGTCGATGGCCAATCTGAAGGACGGCAAAACGCTGCATTTCGCTTCGATCACTTGGCAGAACGAGCCGTTCGACAACTGAACCACCTAGTCGCTTGAAAAGGGCAAAGCCATGATTCGTGCGGGGGCACAGCTGGGCATCGCAGAGATTTGTACAAGAGCAGTCCGGCTTTGCTCGGACCGCCGCGGTATTGCGGCTGTCGAGTTTGCCCTCATCGTGCCTGTCCTGTTGATCATGTACTTTATGACCATGGAAGCCTCGCAAGCCATCGAGACCAGCAAGAAGGTCAGCCGCATCGGCAGCATGGTAGCGGACCTTGTCACGCAGCAGCAGACCATCAAGGCGGCCGATCTCGATGCCATCATCGCGATCGGCAGTTCCACGCTTCAGCCCTATAATCGTTCGAAACCGAAGATCATCATTACGGCGATACAGGTCACGGACGAGACGACGCCGAAAGTCTTGGTCGTGTGGTCGCGCAAAGTAGTCGATGGTGTCTCTAGCGTCGACGCCATCAAGGATTCCGCCACAACGGTCCCGAGCGCGCTCAAGATCAAAGGCACTTTCCTCATTCGGGTCGAAAGCGATCTCGCCTACAAGCCAATCATCACCTGGTCGGCGGATGGCCAAAGCCGGTTTGGGTTGAGCTCGGCCTTCAATTCGATATCGATGGCGGAAACTTATTATCTACGGCCGCGAAGGAGCCCGACCATTCCGTGCAGCGATTGCTGACGCCTGAAGCCCGCTAACCGGGCTGTAGCTATTGCGTGCGGCCGCGGGCCGAGACCAGGTGCACGATGGCCGCAGCCAGCACATAATCCCTCGGACCGGCAACGGCGAACCCGCCGGAGTGTCTCGGCTCCAGAAGATCGTAAATGTCCGGCGCGGCTGATCTGAGATTGGTGAGAAAGACGGTGAGCCGGCGCTTGGCTTCGGGGTCCAGATCGCTGCGGACGGCGTGCGGACCATACCTCAGCAGGCCTGAGGTCCATACGACCTGAAGCGACGATTTCGAGAGCCCTGCGGCCTCGAGCCTCGCCACCGTGCCGCCAGGAGGATTTGGCCGTCCCTCTGCCACAGCCGGGATCCAGCCGAATATGGCATCGGCCTCGCCCTCGACCAGCATTGCTTCAGCTGCGGCAGCCGAATTGGCGTGGGTCAAAAACGGCGCATCTTCCGCCACGTTGACCCCGTCTGCAGCCAGCCCGGCAAGCGGCAACAAAGCACCACCGACGCTGTCGAAAGGCGCCATGACGACCCGATGGACTGCCATGGCCATCAGATCGGGAACCCTCCCGTCGCGCGTCAGCAGTACGGAGCGGATGCCGATGGCGCCGCCGGAATCGAGCGGCGCCGCGAGAGGTTCGACACATCCGCACCGTTCGGAGGCGGCGGCGTAGGCGGTTGCCGAATAGATTGCATATTCGATCCGCGCATTGGCCTGCGCCTCGATCAACGACGTATAGTCGCGGGCAACGACAAACTCCACCTTCATGCCGAGCGCTTTGGTATAGGCGTCGGTCAGCAGCGCCAGACCTGGAACGGTGTTGCCGGCGCCAGGCTCGGCGACGATACCGATACGGAACGTTCCGATATCATCGCGCCAATCGGCACGCGCCAGGTTCGCGCAAGATGCATCCAGCAGCAAGGCCAGTACGGCAGCGAATGCTTTCAGGGCAGGCCTCATGCGAGCTCCATGCCGCGCATTTCGATCGGCAGATCGACCATGCCGCGATTCGTTTCTCCCGGACCAGCACGCCAAGCCGTGCCGTTCGGGTTTCCGAATTGCCAACGGCAGCGCGGAACCCTATGTCTGAGTCAACACCCAGGCAATGATGAACCTTTGATGGCACGCGCCTCCCTTTTTGTCCTTGACTCCTTCGGCATCGGCGGCGCGGCCGACGCCGAACGCTATGGCGACACTGGCTCCAACACGTTCGCACACATCGCGCAGGCCTGCGCGGAAGGCCGCGCCGATCGCGGAGGCCTGCGTGGCGGACCGCTTCTTGTACCAAACATGCTATCGCTCGGCCTCGGCCATGCCGCGGCAACGGCGACGGGTTTCAGGTTCGAGAATGGCGGCAGCGTCGAGTTTGCCGCCGCCTTTCACGGCGCGGCACAGGAGGTTTCGAGCGGCAAGGACACGCCATCGGGCCATTGGGAAATAGCCGGCCTGCCGGTCCGTTTCGACTGGGGTTACTTCCCCGACACGATTCCCGCCTTTCCAGCCGAGTTGACCGAAGCAATGGTGCGTGAAGGGAAGGTGCCCGGCATTCTCGGCAATTGTCATGCCCCCGGCACCGAGATCATCGAACGGTTCGGCGAAGACCATATCCGCACCGGCAAGCCGATTTGCTACACCTCGGTCGACTCCGTCCTGCAGATCGCCGCGCATGAGGTTCATTTCGGCCTGGAACGGCTTTACGACTTCTGCAAGATAGTGCGCGGGCTGGTCGATCCGCTGAATATCGGGCGCGTCATCGCACGACCGTTTATCGGTGAAACCGCCGCCACGTTCGCGCGAACGCATAATCGTCGCGACTATGCCGTACCGCCGCCGGAACCGACGCTGCTCGACCGGCTGACGGCGCGCGGCAGCCGGGTTATCGCAATCGGCAAGATCGGCGACATCTTCGCCCATCGGGGGATCTCGGAAGTCCGCAAGGCTGCCGGCAACATGGCGATGTTCGACAAAGCGCTTGGCGCCATGGAAGATGCCCGCGACGGCGACTTCGTCTTCGCGAACTTTGTCGACTTTGATACCGAGTTCGGACATCGGCGCGACGTCGCGGGGTATGCCGCCGCACTCGAAGCTTTCGACCGGCGCCTGCCGGAGGCATTCGCGCGGCTGAGGCCAGGCGATCTGCTCATTTTGACCGCCGATCACGGCAACGATCCGACGTGGCGCGGCACCGACCACACACGCGAGCGTATTCCGGTTATCGGCACACGGCCGGGTTTCAAAGGCGCGGACATTGGACTGAGGACGACATTTGCCGACATCGGCGAAACCGTGGCCGAACATCTCGGGCTGGCGCCCGGCCCATACGGCACCTCCTTCCATGCCACGATAAGCGGCCATGCCTGAGCTGCCGGAGGTCGAGACAGTCAGGCGCGGTCTGCAGCCGGTCCTTGAAGGTGCCCGCATCGTCGGTGTCGAGGCACGCCGGCCCGATTTGCGGTTTCCATTCCCCGAGAGATTTTCGGAGCGGCTGACCGGCAAGACGATTGCAGCGCTCGGCCGCCGCGCCAAATATCTGACGATGCACCTGGACAACGGCCCGGTGCTGATCTGCCATCTCGGCATGTCGGGTTCGTTTCGCGTCGAAACGGCCGACGAGAGTGCAACACCCGGCGCGTTCCACTATGAACGTTCGAAAAACACCGCTCACGATCACGTCGTCTTCGACATCACATCACCTGCCGGCGTCCGCTCTCGCGTGATCTTCAACGACCCGCGCCGCTTCGGGTTCATGCTGTTTTCGGAAGACGAGCCAGACATGCATCCGATGCTGGCGGGATTAGGTGTCGAGCCTACAGGCAATGCACTGGACGGCGCTCTGCTCGCTTCGCTGCTGAAAGGTCGCAAGTCACCGCTGAAGGCGGCACTTCTCGACCAACGGCTGATCGCCGGGCTAGGCAATATCTACGTCTCGGAAGCGCTTTGGCGGGCCGGCCTGTCACCGCTGCGCAAAGCGGGCACGCTCGCGAGAGCCGGCAAGAAAGCCAGAGAACAGAGCGAACGCATGGCCGAAGCAATCCGCTCGGTCGTCGCCGACGCGATCGCCGCCGGCGGCTCGTCGTTGCGCGATTATATGCAGACCGATGGATCGCTGGGCTACTTCCAGCATTCCTTCGCGGTTTATGATCGCGAGGGCGAGGCCTGCTCCAAGCCTGGTTGTGGCGGACACATCGAGCGTATCGTGCAAAGCGGTCGCTCAACCTTCCACTGCCGGACCTGTCAGGCTTGAAACACAAGCGAGGAGGAGCAAGCATGGGCTATGAAACCATCATCGTCGAGACCCGCGGCAAGGTCGGGCTGATTACGCTGAACCGGCCGCAAGCGCTCAATGCGCTGAATTCACAAGTGCTGGCGGAACTGGTTGCGTCGGTGAACAGCATGGGCGCAAATGCCGACATCGGCGCTATGGTCATCACTGGTTCGGAAAAGGCTTTCGCCGCAGGTGCCGATATCAAGGAAATGCAGTCGATCTCCTATGTGGATGCCTATCTGCAGGATTTCTTCGTCGGCTGGGAGGAATTTACGCGGGCACGAAAGCCGATCATCGCGGCGGTGGCGGGCTACGCTCTGGGCGGCGGCTGCGAACTGGCGATGATGTGCGATTTCATCATCGCCGCCGATACCGCCAAGTTTGGCCAACCCGAGATCACGCTGGGTGTCATGCCCGGCATGGGCGGATCGCAGCGCCTGACCCGCTTCGTCGGCAAGTCGAAGGCGATGGATATGTGCCTGACGGGGCGAATGATGGACGCAGCCGAGGCCGAGCGTTCCGGCCTGGTCTCGCGCGTCGTGCCAGCCGGCGAGTTGATCGAGGAAGCGCTTAAGGCAGCGGCCAAGATCGCCGGTTTTTCCTTGCCATCGGTGATGATGGCGAAGGAGGCCGTCAACCGCGCCTATGAGACGACGCTCACCGAGGGCCTGCGGTTCGAGCGCCGGCTGTTTCATTCGCTGTTTGCGCTGGACGACCAGAAGGAAGGCATGGCGGCCTTCACCGGCAAGCGGAAGCCGAATTTCACGAACCGATGAGATGACGAAGGCACCGGCCAAAAAGAAAGCGCCGCAGCGTTGACGCGCCGGAAAAGCTGAACTATAAGCCGCACCAACCGAGGCGGCCCTGTGGCTGCCCGTTTGTTTTTTGCGCCCCGCGGTATCCCGCAAGCGCCCACCAGATCAGAAGAGAGGCACCATGGCCAATACCTCCTCGGCCAAAAAGGCAACGCGCAAGATCGCCCGTCGCGCAGCGATCAACAAGAACCGTCGCTCCCGCGTCCGGACCTACATCCGCCAGGTCGAAGAGGCGCTCGCGGCTGGCGACAAGGCGGCCGCACAGGCTGCCTTCAAGGTGGCCGAGCCGGAATTGATGCGGGCCGCGACCAAGGGCGTGGTGCACAAGAACACTGCATCGCGCAAGGTGTCGCGGCTGGCCCAACGGGTCAAGGTGCTGTCGGCCTAATATACCTTTTCCTGAACTGCGCTTCTTCAAACCCGGCCGATCGCGCCGGGTTTTTTCGTTTGCCGGCAAGTACTTAAAAGAAAGCCCGCAAAACGGCGCTCCGCGTGCATTTCAAAGTTCGAAATGCTTTGCCGGCATATACATGCCCGCTGATATTCGCAGCCTTCGAAACCGCCAATGCGAAAATTTCCGAGCGTCACAGATTACCGTTTCTTTTCAGCAGTTTACAGATGGTGATCCACAGCTTGTTCACATCGGCTGCGGTCGATAGGCGACAATTGGCTGTCAAGTGAATTATTTCAGAAAATTTCGCGTTGTGTGGCCTTTTTCATATTCGCCGGAAAAGGGTTTGAATCACAATGGCTTTGTCAAAATCAACTGTTGCGGCATGGCGTCCGAACCGTCCCTTGCTAGTCAGATTCCTTAAAAATCCGTTAGGGGTGGCCTTGCCCTATCCACAGCGATTTCGGTAATGTCTGTCCATCGAAGGGACGGGCCCTTGGCCCTTGACCAGCCTGAAACCGGCCAGCTCAAATTGGCAGAGTTTACAACGCGGATTCAACTCCGCGGACAGGGTTGGTTTGTCTTTTTGATACGGTAGGGGACTGGCGTAATTGTACATGGCAGGTCGACGGTGCGCCGGCGTTTTTCGCCGGACGGCATTTTATTGCCCTGACATGACCAAGGCGGATCGGCACTTCGGCGCCGGACCGATAACGAGGCGATTCATCAGCCGGCGGTGGCGATGGTGTCGCAGCGAAGACACGGTCGCCGGAAACATGGATGCAGGAGGCGCATCCCCGGCGGAAAACAGGTACAAGAGACAAGGAACTCGATCATGCAGAGCGGCGGCATCGAAAGGGAGCTTACGGGCGACCTCCCATTTCCTGGAACGTTAATCGGAAGGAACGACATGGCGGCTTCCAATGAAGCTGAACAGAAGTTCGATCGGGTCAAGGCCCAGCTGAAGGCGCGTCTGGGAACCGAGGTCTATTCGAGCTGGTTCGGGCGCATGAAGGTCGCTGAATCCTCCAAGGGCATTGTCCGCATCTCGGTGCCAACCGCATTCCTGCGTTCATGGATCAACGGCCACTATCTCGATCTCATCGCCGAGTTGTGGAAGCACGAGGATCCGGAGATCCTCAAGATCGAGATCGTCGTTCGCACCGCCACACGCCAGGGCCGCAACAGCGTCGAGCCGGAAGTGGCCCCGGCACGCAAGATGACCAGGCAGACGCAAACCGCTCTCTCTGCGGGCACGGCGAGCCCCAGCAGGGTCGAGCGGGTCCCGGCACCCCGCCCAGGAATGCCGGCAGAGACAGAGTTCCGGCACAATGTGCTCGGTTCGCCGCTCGATCCACGCTACACTTTCACCTCCTTCATCGAGGGACCATCGAACCGAGTGGCTTTTGCCGCTGCCAAGGCGGTCGCGGAATCACAGTCGAGCGCGGTGCGCTTCAATCCGCTCTTTCTTCACGCGACGGTTGGGCTGGGCAAGACGCATCTGTTGCAGGCGATCGCCGCAGAATCGCTGAAGCAGAACCCGAAATCGCGGGTCGTCTATCTGACGGCTGAATATTTCATGTGGCGGTTCGCCACCGCGATTCGCGACAACAACGCACTGACGCTGAAAGAACAGCTTCGCGACATCGACCTTCTCATCATCGACGACATGCAGTTCCTGCAGGGCAAGTCGATCCAGCATGAATTCTGCCATTTGATCAACATGCTGCTCGACAGCGCCAAGCAAGTGGTGGTCGCTGCCGACCGGCCGCCGTCGGAATTGGAGTCGCTGGAGCCGCGCGTCCGCTCGCGCCTCAACGGCGGCGTCGCGCTGGAAATGTCGGCCCCGGATTTCGCCATGCGCATCGGTATGCTCAAGCTCAGGCTTGCCACCGCCAAGCTCGACGATGTGTCGCTCGATATTTCCGAAGAGATCCTCAATCACGTTGCCCGCACGGTGACCGGCAGCGGGCGCGAGCTCGAAGGTGCCTTCAACCAGCTTTTGTTTCGCCAATCCTTCGAACCGCAGATCACCATCGACCGCATCGACGAGATCCTTGGCCACATCTATCGTTCCGGCGAGCCGAAGCGGGTGCGTATCGAGGACATTCAGCGCATCGTCGCACGCCATTACAACGTGTCGAAAACTGAACTTCTGTCCAACCGGCGCACACGCACCATCGTCAAGCCACGGCAGGTCGCCATGTACCTGTCGAAGGTGATGACGCCGCGCTCGCTGCCGGAGATCGGGCGGCGTTTCGGCGGCCGTGACCATACGACGGTGCTGCATGCCGTGCGCAAGATCGAGGATCTTTCAGGCGTCGACAACACACTGGCGCAGGAACTCGAATTGCTGAGAAGGCTGATCAACGACCAGGCCTGACGGCGCGAAAAACGCCGGCTCGCGGACTTCGGCCTTTTTATCCCCAGAAAGCCCGTGCAGCCGGCCCGAACCGGTGGCGCGGGCTTGCGTTTGCCGGGTTTTTCCTGTCAGTTTACGCAGATTCTGAGCCTGTTCAGACCTTTCGCGGGGCGCCGCTTGCCGGAGACCCGTTCATTCATTCAAGCGAGCCTGTTTCGTCATGCGTGTTATCCTGGAACGGTCAAATCTCCTGAAGTCGCTCAACCATGTTCACCGCGTGGTCGAGCGGCGCAACACCATTCCGATCCTGTCGAACGTGCTGCTCAGCGCCGAGGGGGCCAGCCTTGAAATGAAGGCGACCGACCTCGACCTGGAGGTGACCGAAGCAACGCCGGCAAAGGTCGAGCGTGGCGGGGCGACGACGGTTCCGGCGCATCTGCTCTACGACATCGTGCGCAAGCTTGCCGACGGCGCGGAGGTGGCGCTGAAGACCGACGAAGACGGCAACGCCATGACGGTGACGTCGGGGCGCTCGAGCTTCCGCCTGCAGTGCCTGCCGCAGTCCGACTTTCCCGAGCTTTCAGCCGGGTCGTTCTCGCATATTTTCCGGCTCGATTCCCTCGGGCTAAAGGGCCTCATCGAGAAGACCCAGTTCGCCATCTCGACCGAGGAGACGCGCTATTATCTGAACGGCATCTATCTGCACACGCACGAGGCTGGCGGCAAGCTGAAGCTGCGCTCGGTCGCGACCGACGGCCATCGGCTGGCGCGCGCCGAGATCGACGCACCAGCGGGCTCCGAGGGCATGCCTGGCGTCATCATCCCGCGAAAGACGGTCAGCGAGTTGCAGAAGCTGGTCGACGACCCCGACATTGCGGTGACCACCGAGCTGTCGGACACCAAGATCCGTTTCACCATCGGCAGCGTCATCTTGACCTCCAAGCTGATCGACGGCACTTTCCCGGACTACCAGCGCGTCATTCCGACCGGCAACGACAAGAAGCTGATCATCGATCGTCAGAGTTTCGCCGCTGCCGTCGATCGCGTTTCGACCATTTCGTCCGAACGCGGCCGGGCTGTAAAGCTTTCGATCGCCGAAGGCCAGGTCACGCTTGCAGTCAACAATCCGGATTCAGGCAGCGCCACCGAAGAACTGGCAGCCGACTATTCGTCCGATCCGATCGAAATCGGCTTCAACGCCAAATACCTGCTCGACGTTGCCGCGCAACTGACCGGCACGGAGGCGAAGTTCATGCTGGCGGATGCCGGATCCCCGACACTGATCCACGACATGGCCGACGAGACCGCGCTCTACGTGTTGATGCCGATGCGGGTGTAGGGCCCGAACGAGGCCATCTGCTGTCGTGACCAGATTTGCAAACCCACGGCAGACTTACATAAGTAAGCTTACACTTACGAATTTCCGCAATTATGCGGCGTTGGCAATCGACCTTGATCCCGGCGCTGTGGTTTTCTCCGGCGACAATGGCGCCGGCAAGACCAATCTGCTTGAAGCGATCTCGCTGCTCACGCCAGGCCGCGGCCTGCGCCGCGCACCCTATGCCGAGGTGGCGCGCGAAGGCGGCGACGGTGGCTTTGCGCTGCATGCCCGGCTTGACGGGCCGGACGGCCAGGTCGAGATCGGTACCGGGATTGCAGGCAGCGACAGCGAAGGCGGCAGGCGGGTGCGGATCAACGGCGCGGCGGCGCGCTCAGCCGAAGACATGCTGGAATGGCTGCGCGTGGTCTGGCTGACACCGGCCATGGACGGCCTGTTCCCCGGGCCAGCCGCCGACCGTCGGCGCTTCCTCGACCGACTGGTGCTGGCGATCGACCCCGGCCACGGCCAGCGCGCGCTTGACTACGAAAAGGCAATGCGCGGCCGCAACAGGCTGCTCGCCGACGGTTCGCGCGACGGTGCCTGGTTCGATGCCATCGAGATGCAAATGGCGGAGACCGGCGTGGCAATTGCCGCGGCGCGTGCCGAACTGGTGCGCCTGCTCGCCGCCATGATCGACCGTCTGCCCGGCGACGGACCGTTTCCGCAAGCCGACATCGGCATCTCGGGGGAACTGGAAGGCGAAGTCGGCATTTCGCCGGCCGTCGACGTCGAGGAACGGTTCCGTCGTGCGCTTGCCCAAGGGCGCGACCGTGACCGCACCGCCGGACGCACGCTCGACGGCCCGCACCGTTCCGATCTCGTGGTGCGCCACCGGCCCAAGGCAATGCCGGCCGAACTCTGCTCGACCGGCGAGCAGAAGGCGCTGCTGGTCGGCATTGTCTTGTCGCATGCACGGCTAACCGGCGAGATGTCGGGCATGACGCCGATCCTGCTGCTCGACGAGATCGCCGCCCACCTCGACGGCGGCCGGCGCGCGGCCTTGTTCTCGATCCTGGAGGAACTGAACTGCCAGGCTTTCATGACCGGGACCGATGCCGCGTTGTTTGACAGCCTCAAGGGACGCGCGCAGTTCCTGATCGTCGATCACGGCAAGGTCAGGCCGACCATCTGAACTTCGTCCATGACGCATTTCTGAGCCGCATGCATTGACGCCTGACAAGTTTTTTCCTCCGTTATATGGTCCGGCGATGATCACAGCCGCCCTCACCGACGAAGAGCTCGAACGCTACGCCCGCCACATCGTGCTGCCCGAAATCGGCGGCGCCGGCCAGCAGCGGCTAAAGCGGGCGCGGGTGCTGGTCATCGGCGCCGGCGGGTTGGGAGCGCCGGTGCTCGAATATCTCGCCGCCGCAGGGATTGGCACACTCGGTATCGTCGACGACGACATCGTTTCGCTTTCCAACCTGCAACGACAAGTGATCCACGCCACGGGCGATGTCGGCATGGCGAAAACCGACAGCGCCAAGGCGGCGATCATCCGCATCAATCCAAACGTCGTCGTGGAAGAGCACAATTTCAGGCTGACCGCGGACAACGCCCCTGCCCTCATCGCCGATTATGACATCGTCGTTGACGGCTCCGACAATTTCGAGACGCGCTACGCCGTGGCCGACGCCTGCGCCGCCGAAAGCCGGCCGCTCGTCCATGCCGCCGTTGGCCGCTTCGACGGCTCGGTGACGGTGCTGAAGCCGTTCGAAACCGGTCCGGACGGCACGTTGAACCCAAGCTACCGCGATCTTTTTCCCGAAGCGCCGCCGCCGGGACTGGTGCCGTCCTGCGCGGTGGCCGGCATTGTCGGTGCGCTGACGGGGGTCATCGGCACGCTGCAAGCCATGGAAGCGATCAAGCTGATCACCGGGATTGGCGAGCCGCTGGTCGGGCGACTGCTGCTCTACGATGCACTGGCGGCACGCTTCGACACGATCCGCTACAAGCGGACTCACCGGTGAGCCTGCCTGCCGACGTTTCCATTGTGCAGCTTGCGGCCGATTTCGACCGTTGGGACGAGGTCTTGGCACTGGTCATGCGCGCCTTCGCCTTCATGGAAGGCGTTATTGATCCGCCGTCCTCGGCGCATCGGCTCACTGTCGAAAATCTTAGGGCTAGAGCGCTGGAGGAGACTGGATTCCTGGCGCTGAAGGAAAACGAGATCGTCGGTTGCGTCTTCGTCGTGAAGCGCGCAGACGACCTCTATATTGGAAAGCTCGCGGTTGTGCCGACTCTTCAGGGCCAAGGCATCGGAAAGCGGCTGATGCAGGCTGTCGAAGATCTTGCCCGTAGCCACAACCGGGCCGCCATCGAGCTCCAGACCCGGGTCGAACTGACCGGAAACCACACTGCCTTCGCCCGACTCGGCTTTCGCGAAACCGAACGGACAGCGCACAAGGGCTACGACCGGCCGACCTCAATCACCATGCGCAAGGTGCTTTCGTAAGCCAACACTATCCAAAGACGAACGAGTGGCTGCCGCGGCAAGGCCATGCCGGCATGATGGCAGGTCACGCCCGCAGCGGCAGCACGCGGTCGGGCGGACGATGGCCATCGAAGAAGGCGCGGATGTTGATGATCACCTTCTCACCCATATCGATGCGGCCTTCGAGCGTCGCCGAGCCCATATGCGGCAACAGCACGACCTTGCCTTTGTGGGCGAGCTTCAGAAGCTTGCTGTTCAGCGCCGGCTCGTGCTCGTAGACGTCGAGGCCGGCGCCGGCGATCTTGCCGTCATGGATGAGCTTGACCAGCGATTCCTCATCGATGATATCGCCGCGCGCGGTGTTGACTATGTAAGCGGACGGTTGCAGAAGCGCCAGCCGCCGCGCCGAAAGCAGGTGGAAGGTTGCCGGTGTCGATGGGCAATTGACCGAGATAATGTCCATACGGGCAAGCATCTGGTCGAGGCTTTCCCAATATGTGGCTTCCAACTCGTCCTCGATTGCCGGCAGCACGCGGTGGCGGTTGTGGTAGTGGATCGAGAGGCCAAAGGCCTTGGCGCGCCTGGCGACGGCGGTGCCGATGCGACCCATGCCGACAATGCCGAGCCGTTTGCCCCAGATGCGACGGCCGAGCATCCAGGTCGGCGACCAGCCCGCCCATTTCTTGTCCCCGGTCAGCACGTTGGCGCCTTCGGCCAGCCGTCGCGGCACGGCCAGCATCAGCGCCATGGTCATGTCGGCCGTATCTTCGGTCAGCACGTTCGGCGTATTGGTGACGGTGATGCCTTTCTTGGCCGCTGCCGCAACGTCGATCTTGTCGACGCCATTGCCGAAATTGGCGATCAGCTTGAGGTTGTCGCCGGCTTGGGCAATCAGCGCCGCGTCGATATTATCGGTCACGGTCGGCACCAGCACGTCAGCCTCCTTGACCGCCGCCACTAGTTCCGGCTGCGTCATCGGCCTGTCCTCGACATTCAACCGGGCGTCGAACAACTCGCGCATGCGGGTCTCGACCGGGTCGGGCAACTTGCGCGTGATGACGACGAGGGGCTTCTTTTTGCCTGCCATTGTTTCCTCGAACCCGATCTCGTTGAGACCTCTTTAACCAAGAACGGCGAAACTGAGAGCCGATCGCGGTACCGGTCATCCATGTAACAAGTGGTTCCGCCGAAGACAAAGAAAAAGGGGCGCGAAGGCCGATGGGCCGGCGCCGAAAGGAACGAAAGTGTCTGGTTTCGCGTCGCTCCGCCTGACCCTCAGTGCAGCATTCCTCGGCGCTCTCATCCATAGCCCACTGGTGATGGCGCAAAGTGCCGCGGCCCCCGCCCAGAGCGTCACGCTCGGACCAAGCGGCTTGCCGCTGCCGCGCTTCGTCAGCCTGAAATCCGGCCGCGTCAACTCGCGCGTCGGGCCGGGCGTCAACTATTCCGTCGATTGGATGTACATGAAACCAGGCCTGCCGATGGAGATCATCCAGGAGTTCGATACATGGCGCCGCGTGCGCGATGCCGACGGCTCGGAAGGCTGGATCAATCAGTCGCTGCTTTCGGGCCGCCGCACGGCGATCGTCGCCCCCTGGCAGCGCGGCAAGGACGCCCGCATCAACCTCCTCGACGACCCGGCAAAAGATGCAAGCGTCATCGCGATCCTCGAACCGGGGGTGATGGGCACGATCAAGTCCTGCGATGGCCAATGGTGCGAAATGACCTTCGACGGCCATACCGGCTGGCTCGCCCAGTCGCTCGTCTGGGGCGCCTATCCCGGCGAAAAGGTCAAGAACTGACGCTTCCGAACCGGAGGTCAGGCCAGCGCTGCAAGCACCGGATCCGGCATTTTGTTTCGCTGTTCTTCAATTCGGGGATGATCTAGCCGCCGATGCGGCCGAGATGGGTATCCTGGAAACTGCTCGACAGCTTCAAGCCATAGCCCAGGGCGCGGTCGATGGCGATGTGGGCGATCCAGATCAGCGCAACGGATGTCGCCAATGCATTGTCAAAGACGCTGCCGAAAAGCGCCAGCAGAACGGGCAAGACCAGTATGTGCAAGGTGTTGTAGGCGACGGCCCCGACGCGCGGCCCGGCCATGTAACCCAGGATCGACAGGTCGGGCGCCAGGACGAGCACTGCAAATAGCCACCAGGAAGCACCGGCCATTGCATAGAAGACAAGAGCCGCCACCGCGACGGCGACCCATTCGAGCCGGAGCGTCAAATCCAGGAAATTCATAAGGCGCCGGTCAGTCGCAGCGTTTCGGACGCAGTCTCACCACGATATCGACATTGGCGATCTCCATGCCTTCCGGCGGTTCCGGCAGGTTGGAAACCGTCACCGGGCCGCTGTCGATATCGAAGATCCTGTTTTCGCCCTCGATATAGAAATGATGGTGATCGGAGGTGTTGGTGTCGAAATAGGTCTTCGATCCCTCGACGGCAAGGATGCGCAAAAGGCCAGCCTGGGTGAACTGGTGCAGAGCATTGTAGACGGTGGCCAGAGACACCGGCACGCCGGCGGCAAGCGCTTCCTCGTGCAGTTCCTCGGCCGAAAGGTGGCGGTCGCCCTTGGCGAAAAGCAGATCGGCCAGCGCGATACGCTGGCGTGTCGGCCTCAGACCGGCTTCGCGAACCCGCTTGTCCACAGCGACATTATCCTTCCGGCAACCCAGATCCATCTATCCGTCGCGCCCACAGTTCCGTCTCAGACACGTCCAAAATGGCAGAAATAGAGCATCTGCCGAAATTGGACGTGTCCTGACATATATTCTGTCGGCCGAATGCGATCAATAGCGCGCATTGACCCGGGCAGACGGGCAGGTTAAGCGCAAACGCCGGTTTCCGGCCTGAAACAGATTGTGTTAGGAAACCACCAGCATGGGCGCCTATCGCCCGGGACGATCACGGGGACGAGATTGATGGCGGGTTCGAAATCCAGCTACGGTTACGAGGAATTGCTTGCCTGCGCCCGCGGCGAGCTGTTCGGACCGGGAAATGCGCAACTGCCCTATCCGCCGATGCTGATGTTCGACCGCATCACCGAGATCAGCGAAACCGGCGGTGCGTTCGACAAGGGTTTCATCCGCGCAGAATTCGATATCAAGCCGGATTTGTGGTTTTTCGCCTGCCATTTCATCGGCAATCCGATCATGCCGGGATGCCTGGGCCTGGACGCCATGTGGCAGTTGACGGGTTTCTACCTTGGATGGCTCGGCGAACCAGGCAAGGGAATGGCGCTGTCGACAGGTGAGGTGAGATTCAAAGGCATGGTCACGCCTTCGGTCAAGAAGGTGGAGTATGGCGTCGACTTCAAGCGAGTGATGCGCGGTCGGCTTGTGCTTGGCATCGCCGATGGCTGGCTGAAGGCAGATGGCGAGCCCATATATGCGGCAACGGATCTGAAGGTCGGTCTGTCCAAGCAATCGGCCGCCGGCTGAGCGAAGACCAACAGTGCCACGTCTTGGACATCTAAAGGACGCTGTAGCACTTTAATTTGCGCATGGTTCCGTTCCGGAAACTTAATCAGGTTTCGGAGGTCCGTGCTGGAAGGAGTTGCGAATGAGACGGGTCGTAGTCACAGGTCTCGGCATCGTGTCGTCGATCGGCAACAATGCCAACGAGGTGCAGGCCTCCTTGCATGATGCCAGGTCCGGCATCAGCTTTTCCGACTCTTTCGCCGAGCATGGCTTCCGTTGCCGGGTGTGGGGAGCGCCGACGCTGGATCCGTCGGGAATGATCGACCGTCGCGCCATGCGCTTCCTGTCGCAAGGTGCTGCTTGGAACCATGTCGCGATGGACCAGGCGATCGCAGACGCCGGCCTCGACGAGACCGACATCACCAACGAGCGCACCGGCATCGTAATGGGCTCCGGCGGACCGTCGACCCGTGCAATCGTCGAAGCGGCCGAGACGACGATCAAAAACGGCAGCCCCAAGCGGATCGGCCCGTTCGCGGTGCCAAAAGCGATGTCGTCGACCGCTTCAGCGACGCTTGCCACTTGGTTCAAGATCCACGGCGTCAACTATTCGATCTCATCGGCCTGCTCGACGTCAGCGCATTGCATCGGCAATGGCTACGAGCTGATCCAGTGGGGGAAGCAGGACATCGTCTTCGCCGGCGGTCATGAGGATCTCGACTGGACGATGTCGGATCTGTTCGATGCCATGGGCGCCATGTCGTCCAAGTTCAACGACAGGGCATCAGTCGCCTCGCGCGCCTACGACGTCGATCGCGACGGTTTCGTCATTGCCGGCGGCGCCGGCGTGCTGATTCTTGAAGAGCTCGAGCATGCCAAGGCACGCGGCGCCAAGATCTATGCCGAGATCGTCGGCTATGGCGCCACCTCCGACGGCTACGACATGGTGGCGCCGTCGGGCGAAGGCGCGGCTCGCTGCATGAAGCAGGCGCTCGCAACGGTGTCCTCGCCGGTCGACTATATTAATACGCACGGCACTTCGACGCCGGTCGGCGACTCCAAGGAAATGGGCGCCATCCGCGAGGTGTTCGGCGAGAAGATGCCTTTCATCACGTCGACCAAATCGCTGACCGGTCATTCGCTGGGTGCGGCCGGCGTGCAGGAATCGATCTACTCGATCCTGATGATGCAAGGCGGCTTTATCGGCGAGAGCGCCCACATTGACAACCTCGATCCGGAATTCGAAGGCATGCCGATCGTGCGCAAGCGCATCGACGAAGCCAGGATCGACACCGTTTTGTCCAATTCGTTCGGTTTCGGTGGCACCAACGCTACGCTGATTTTCCAGCGCTATTCCGCATAAGGATTTGCCGACCATGGACGGATTGATGAAGGGCAAGCGCGGGCTTGTCATGGGCGTCGCCAACGATCATTCGATCGCCTGGGGCATCGCCCGCAAACTGTCCGAACATGGCGCGGATCTCGCCTTCACCTATCAGGGTGAGGCCTTCGGGCGCCGCGTCAAGCCGCTCGCCGAGAAACTGGGCGCATCGCTGGTGGTACCTTGCGACGTCGAGGACAGCGCATCGGTCGCCGCGACTTTCGAGACTTTGGGCAAGGCGTGGGGCGGGCTGGATTTCGTCGTCCATGCCATCGGCTTTTCCGACAAGAACGAGCTGAAAGGCCTCTACGCCGACACCAGCCGCGACAACTTCATCCGCACCATGGTGATCTCCTGCTACTCCTTCACCGAGGTCGCCCGTCACGCCGCCACGTTGATGAAGGATAGCGGTTCGATGATCACGCTGACCTATGCCGGTTCGGTCCGCGTCATGCCGAACTACAACGTCATGGGCGTCGCCAAGGCCGGGCTGGAGGCCAGCGTCCGCTATCTAGCCAACGACTACGGCCCGCGCGGCATCAGGGTGAACGGCATATCGGCTGGACCGGTGCGGACGCTTGCCGGCGCCGGGATTTCCGACGCACGCCACATGTTCTCCTACCAGCAGCGCAACTCGCCGCTACGCCGCACGGTGACAATCGACGAAGTCGGCGGCTCAGCGCTCTATCTGCTGTCCGATCTGTCCTCCGGCGTCACCGGCGAAATCCACTATGTCGATTCCGGCTATCACATCGTGTCCATGCCGACGCTTGACGAGTTGAAGCAAACCGACGGCGGGCGGGAATAGCGCGAGCGACGTGTCGCCGGCTTGCCCCGCAGCGTTTCAGCGTCGCGCCGAGAAGACCTTGAACATGCCGTCGCGGGCGAGCTCCGCATGGCTGGAGAAGGCGGCCGCCAGCACCGGTTCGTAGGGAAGCTGACGGTTCGCCACCATGAACAGCCGGCCGCCCGGCTTCAGCGCCTTGCCTGCCGCGCGGATCATGCCGGCACCGATTTCGGGCTCAGTCGCCCGGCTGCGGTGAAAGGGCGGGTTCATGGCGATCACATCGTAGCGGTGCTCGACCGGCTCGCTCAAAAGATCTATCCAGAAGAAACGTGGCTCCAGGCCTGTGTTGCCGACATTGACCTTCGCCGCCTCCAGCGCCTCGAAATCCGCTTCGTAAAGGTCAAGCGCCGATATGCCGGGTGAGCGGGCGGCGACTTCGGCGGCGACATAGCCCCAACCGGCACAGAAATCCGCAACGCTGCCACGCAGATCGTTGGGCAGATTTTCGACCAGCAGCTTCGATCCGGCATCGATCTTGTCGAACGAAAACATGCCTGGGGCCGTGCGGAAGCGGTCCTCGACCACCAAGTCCGGATTGGCGGCGCGAAGCGTTGCCGCGGCGACGGTATCGGCCGGCCGGCGAAACCAGAAGGCAATGCCGTGATGCTTCGGCAGGTGGCCTTCGGGCGGCACAAGGGCGCCGACATGCTTGCGCAGGCTGGCGATACCATCGTCCTTACCGCCGGCGACGACGATCAACCCGCCTGATGCCACGTGCTCGATCGCTTCTGCGACGCGCAACTCGTTTTGTCCGCGATGGCGGCCAGCGAGCACTAGCGCCGCGTCGAAAGCCTTGCCTTCCACTTGCGGCGTGACGGTGAAGCCGGACGCCTGCAAGGCGCGAAAATGCGGCCTGAAGCCTTGGACCAGATGAAGCTTGGCATCGAAGCCTTCGAGCAAGCGAAAGCCGGGCTCGGCACCGAGAAAAAGAATACGTTCATCCTTTCGCGGCAGGGAAACGGTCCCGGCCTCGAAAGGATGGAAAAGCGTCTTCAGCGGCTCGGCGGACATTCACCACTCTTGAACTGCAAGGCTGTTGTTGAAATGCAAACGGGCGCGACCTTCCGGCGCGCCCGCTTCGATTGCTTTATGCGTTCGACGGAACGCAACCCCGCTTAGGCGGCGTTTTCTTCGCCTTCGCTCTTCTTATCGCGGGCGATTTCCTTGCCGGTGGCCTGGTCGACGACCTTCATCGACAGGCGGACCTTGCCGCGCTCGTCGAAGCCCATCAGCTTGACCCAGACCTTGTCGCCTTCCTTGACCACATCGGAGGTCTTGGCGACGCGATCATTGGCGAGCTGCGAGATGTGGACGAGGCCGTCACGCGGACCGAAGAAGTTGACGAAAGCGCCGAAGTCGGCGGTCTTGACGACCGTGCCTTCGTAGATTTCACCGACTTCCGGCTCGGCGACGATGGTGTGGATCCACTTCTTCGCCGCCTCGATTTCCTTGGCGTTGGCCGAAGCGATCTTGACCGTGCCGTCATCCTCGATGTTGATCTTGGCGCCGGTCTTTTCGACGATCTCGCGGATGACCTTGCCGCCCGAGCCGATCACGTCGCGGATCTTGTCGGTCGGGATGTGCATGACCTCGATGCGCGGCGCGAACTCGCCGAGCTCGGCACGCGCGCCGGACAGCGCATGGGCCATTTCGCCGAGAATGTGCTGACGGCCATCCTTGGCCTGGTCGAGGGCGATCTTCATGATCTCCTCGGTGATGCCCTCGATCTTGATGTCCATCTGCAGCGAGGTGATGCCGTAGGCGGTGCCGGCAACCTTGAAATCCATGTCGCCGAGGTGGTCCTCGTCGCCGAGGATATCGGAGAGCACGGCGAAGCGCTCGCCTTCCTTGATCAGGCCCATCGCAATGCCGGCGACCGGCTTGGCCAGCGGCACACCGGCATCCATCAGCGCCAGCGAGGTGCCGCAGACGGTAGCCATCGAGGACGAGCCGTTGGACTCGGTGATCTCCGAAACGACGCGCAACGTATAGGGGAACTGGTCGGCGGTCGGCAGCATCGGCCGGATGGCGCGCCAGGCGAGCTTGCCGTGGCCGATTTCGCGGCGGCCGGGCGAACCCATACGGCCCGTTTCACCGACCGAATAGGGAGGGAAATTGTAGTGCAGGAGGAACTTCTCCTTGTACATGCCGGTCAGCGAATCGACATACTGCTCGTCCTCGCCGGTGCCGAGCGTGGCGACGACCAGCGCCTGGGTCTCGCCGCGAGTGAACAGCGCCGAGCCGTGTGTGCGCGGCAGGACGCCGACTTCCGAGACGATCTTGCGGACCGTCTTCAGGTCGCGGCCGTCGATGCGCGAGCCGGTGTCGAGGATGTTCCAGCGCACGACCTTGGCCTGGAGTTCCTTGAACACGGTGCCGATCTGTTCGGACGTGTATTTGGCCTCTTCGCCTTCTGCCGGCGCAAACGCGGCCTTGACCTTCGCCTTGACGGCGTCGACGGCGGCATAGCGCTTCTGCTTGTCGGTGATCTTGTAGGCATCGCGAAGCTCGCCTTCGACGATCTTGAGCATCTCGGCTTCAAGCGCGGAATAGTCCGGCGCGGTGAAATCGCGCGGGTCCTTGGCGGCGACTTCGGCCAGCTTGATGATCGCGTCGATCACCGGCTGGAAGCCCCTGTGGCCGAACATGACGGCGCCGAGCATCAGATCCTCGCCGAGTTCCTTGGCTTCGGACTCGACCATCAGCACGGCGTCGGCGGTGCCGGCGACGACCAGGTCGAGCTTCGATTCCTGCATCTCGTCGACATGCGGGTTGAGCACGTATTCGCCGTTAATGTAGCCAACGCGGGCGCCACCAACCGGGCCCATGAACGGCACGCCGGACAAGGTCAGTGCGGCGGAGGTGGCGACGATCGACAGGATGTCCGGATCATTTTCGAGATCGTGCTGGACGACGGTGACAACGATCTGGGTGTCGTTCTTGTAGCCTTCGGCGAAGAGCGGGCGGATCGGGCGGTCAATCAGGCGGGAAACCAGCGTTTCCTTCTCGCTCGGACGGCCTTCACGCTTGAAATAGCCACCCGGGATCTTGCCGGCGGCGTAAGTCTTTTCCTGGTAGTTGACCGTCAGGGGAAAGAAATCGAGGCCGGGCTTCGGCTCTTTCATCGAGACGACGGTGGCGAGAACCTTGGTTTCGCCATAGGTGGCCAGCACCGCGCCGTCAGCCTGACGTGCGATCTTGCCGGTTTCGAGAATGAGCGGACGGCCGCCCCATTCGATTTCCACTTTGTGGTAATTGAACATATCTTGTCCTTCGTATGCGGAAAGGGCCGCGCCGTTTCAGCGTGCGCGGATGCCCCTTTCCCTTGGCTTCCTTTCTCGGGCAGCCACGGGCAAGACAACGGGAAGCTCGGCTATTCGGCGCATTTGCCGCACGAGCGTCCTGCAATCCTGCCCCATGACCGTCCATGGGCGGTTTCGAGTGGCCCTCTGCTGTTTCGAAACCGGGTTGGCCAATCGATCCGACTGGCCTTGCGCGTGAACCCGAAAACCAGGTTTTCGGAAAGTATCCTGCGCAAATCTAAAACTTCAGAGCGTCCTTTGCGCATCCAAACCGGTGCGCGGCGCTCTGCTTTCTTCATTGGAGCCTTGGATGATCCGATGCTCCAATGCGCGACCGGCGGGCTCTCGAAAGAACCCGCCGGTCAATTCGTCAACGGCGCAGACCGAGCTTCTCGATCAGCGTCTGATAGCGCGCGTCGTCCTTGCGCTTGAGATAATCAAGCAGGCTGCGGCGCTGGGAAACGAGAGCGAGCAGGCCACGGCGGGAATGGTTATCCTTCTTGTGGTCCTTGAAATGATCGGTCAGGTTCTTGATGCGCTCGGAAAGGATGGCCACCTGGACTTCCGGAGACCCGGTATCGCCCTTGGCGGTTGCGAATTCGCCCATCAATTCCTTCTTGCGTTCGGCAGTAATCGACATCGTGTTTTTCCTTGTCTGTTTGAGGAAACGGGACGCCCTCAGCCGGGATGTCGTCCAGCAGGGGCCGGTGCAAGCAACGCGTCAAAGCGCGAAGCTGCGGCGCATATAGTGCAATTCCGACAAAAAGGCCAGCCCAATTCACAAGCCGGCTTTTTGCTGCATAAACGGGCACTTCCGCATGGTCAGAGCCATTTCTTCCATTTGAAGTATGCGTAGAGCCCGACCGCAACAATCGCCATGAAGACGAGCGACAGGGGATAGCCGTAATAGGCTTTCAGCTCCGGCATGTTCCAGGGCGAGGTGTCGGGGTCGAAATTCATACCCCATACGCCGACGAGAAAGGTGAGCGGCATGAAGATCACCGAGACGATGGTCAAATAGCTGATGACGTCGTTGGTGCGCGCCTGGCTGAGCGACAGGTGCATCTCGATCAGGCCGGTCAGCATATCGCGCTGGGTTTCGACCAGTTCGATCAATCGCAGCGAATGATCCAGCGTGTCGTTCAGGAATAATTTGGTTTCGGCCTTCACATAAGAGACGTCGTTGCGGATCATGGTCGCCAGCGCGTCGCGCATCGGCCAAAGCACGCCCTTCAGCACATTGGCGTCGCGCCGCAATTCGTGAAGCTGCCGCATCTGGTGCTTGTGCGCCTGGTTCAGCATCTGGTCCTCGATGCTGTCGACCAATTCGCCGGCAGCCTCGATCGGCGGGAAATAGCTGTCGACGATGGCGTCGATCAAAGCATAGGCGAGATAGTCGGCGCCGCGCGAGCGCAAGCGGTTGGGCACCGAGCTCGCGATCCGCTTGCGCACGGGATCGAACGGGTCGCCTTCGCGCTCCTGGAAGGTGACGACGAAGTTCTTGCCGAAGAAGACGGCGATCTGTTCGTAACGATGGGCGGTGACATCGTCGATCATCCTGACGACGACAAAGGCATGGTCCTCGAAGAAATCCACCTTGGGCCGCTGACCGGTGTTGACGACATCTTCCAGCGCCAGCGGATGCAGGTTGAAGATCCCGCCGATCTCCTCGATCAGCTGGATGTTGGCGAGGCCTGTGCAGTCGAGCCAGATGATCGGCCAATTGTGGCAATGGGTGTTGACGTCGTCGATGCTGGCATTGTCGATCGTCTTGAACTTCTCAGGCGAGATCAATGTCAGCCTGAGCTCGGAGCGGCGCGCCGCGGGGTCGGCGATCAGCGTGCCCGGCGAAGCCCCGACCGGTGGCCGCCGTGTTTTGAGCGCCGCTCGCTTGTTGACCGTGTCAGCCTTTGCCATGTGCCCCCTCGAGTGCAGCGTCGAACGGCACTACAGCACAGCGCATCCTTTCGGACGACAAACGACGCCGTAGCCCTGTTGATTTAGCGCATGATCCTTTCCCAAAATAGAATCCGGTTTGGAGATCATGCGCCGGGCGACAGCTGTTACCCGACAAAGACCCGCTTTGGCTTGAACATGCCTTGCTCGATGGCGCCGATGGCGACCAGCTTGCCGCGCGCGGTGGCGCAGGCCTCCTCAGCTTCTACCGGCGCGTCACGGCCGCGAATGATGACCGGATTGCCGAGGCGGATTTTGGTTGCCGCATCGTCGCTGATCGCAACCTGCGGCAAGCATTCGAGCGCCGCGGCGGTGTCGACCAGAAGTGCATCGATGGCACCGAAGTCGATCGGCGCGTCCGCTGCTTGCGAAGCGTCCTCGCTCTGTTCGCCGAAGCGGGCGGCCTCCAGCTCGGCCAAGGTGACGAAATCTCCCTGCGTGAACGGCTCGACCTCGACCCGCCGCAGCTCGGCGATGTGACCAAAACAGCCAAGGTCGCGCCCCATGTCGCGCGCCAGCGAGCGGACATAGGTGCCCTTGCCGCATTCGACCTCGAAGATGGTGCGATCGGCCATGTGCTCGACCAGGTCGAGCCGGCCGATCTCGACCTCGCGTGCCGGAATGTCGACCGTCTCGCCGTCGCGGGCAAGGTCGTAGGCGCGCTCGCCGGCGATCTTGATCGCTGAGAATTGCGGCGGTGTCTGCATGATCACGCCGGTATATTTCGAAAGCAGCGCCAGCACTTCGGATTCCGCCGGACGGAGGTCTGAGCTTTTGGTCGCCGCGCCTTCGAGGTCGTCGGTCGAACGCTCCTCGCCCCAGGCAACGGTGAAGCGGTAGACCTTGGCGCCGTCCTGGACGTAAGGCACGGTCTTGGTCGCCTCGCCAAGCGCGATCGGCAGCATGCCCGACGCCAGCGGGTCGAGCGTGCCGGCATGGCCGGCCTTTTCCGCCAGGAACAGCCATTTGATCTTGGAGACGGCTTCGGTCGAGCCCATGCCGACCGGCTTGTCCAGTACCAGCCAGCCCGAGATCGGCCGGCCCTTCTTCTTGCCGCGACGCGCCACTATTCGCTGTCCTTCCGGTCGTCTTTGTCTTTGTCTTTGTCGTCGGCGCTGAGATCGCGCGCCACTTCGGGCGAGTGCAGCAATTCGTTGATCTTCTGGAAATTATCGTAGCTGGTATCGAGCCGGAAGCGGAATTCCGGCATGTACTTCATCTGCCGCAGCGCGCCGGAGACGCGGCCGCGGACGAACTTGGCATGCTTGTTGAGCGCTTCGACCACCGCACCGGCATCCTTGGCGCCGAGCGGCGAGACGAAGGCGGTGGCGATCTTCAGATCGGGCGACATGCGCACTTCGGAGACCGAGACCACTGTGTTCTCGATCAGCGGATCGAGGATCTCGCCGCGCTGCAAGATTTCGGATAGCGCATGGCGCACCTGCTCGCCGACGCGCAGCATGCGCTGGGATGGGCCTGACGGGGTCGAACGGGGCATTTTCCTCGGTCCTGAAATCGTGAAGCGCGGGATGGAACCGCGCCGCATGTCTCATATGGTTTGGGCGGCGGCCTTTCGACCACCGCCCGGTCTCAATAGATGCTCGAACTCAAGACGCTCGAACTCAGAGCGTCCTGGTTACCATCTCGACGCGGAAGCACTCGATGACGTCACCGACGCGCATGTCCTCGTAGTTCTGGAAGGCCATGCCGCATTCCTGACCGCCCGGAACTTCCGAAACCTCGTCCTTGAAGCGCTTCAGGGTCTTCAGCGTGCCTTCGTGGATGACGACGTTGTCGCGGATCAGGCGCACGCCCGCACCACGCTCGACCTTGCCTTCGGTGACACGGCAGCCGGCGATCTTGCCGACCTTGGTGATGTCGAAGATCTCGAGGATCTCGGCATTGCCGATGAAGGTCTCGCGACGCTCCGGTGATAGCAGGCCGGAGAGCGCCGCCTTAACGTCATCGACGAGATTGTAGATGATCGAATAGTAGCGGATCTCGATGCCTGCCGCAGCCGCGGCCGCACGCGCCTGCACATTGGCACGAACGTTGAAGCCGATGATCGCAGCCCCCGAGGTCTCCGCCAGCGACACGTCGCTTTCGGTGATGCCGCCGGCGCCCGCATGGACGATGCGGGCGCGCACCTCGTCGGTGCCGAGATTGTCGAGCGCCGCGTTGATCGCCTCGATCGAGCCCTGCACGTCGCCCTTGATGACCAGCGGGAATTCCTTCAATCCGCTGGTCTGCAATTGCGACATCATCTGTTCAAGCGAGCCGCGCTGGCCGGCATGCCTGGCCACCGCCTTCTCGCGCGCCAGACGTTGGCGATATTCGGTGATCTCGCGGGCGCGGGCTTCGTTGTTGACAACGGCGAAGCGGTCGCCGGCCAGCGGCGTACCTTGCAGACCGAGGACTTCCACCGGCATTGCCGGCGGCGCTTCCTTGACCTGATCGCCGCGATCGTTGACCAGCGCGCGCACCCGGCCCCACTCGTTGCCGGCGACGAGAATGTCGCCCGGCATCAGCGTGCCGGTCTGCACCAGCACGGTTGCGACTGGGCCGCGGCCCTTGTCGAGCTGGGCTTCGATGACAACGCCTTCGGCGGTGCGGTCCGGATTGGCCTTCAGGTCGAGGATTTCGGCCTGCAGCAGGATCGCTTCGAGCAACTTGTCGAGATTGATGCCCTTGGTCGCCGACACCTCGACATCCAGCACCTCGCCGCCCATGGATTCGACGAACACCTCATGGCGCAGCAGTTCCGAGCGCACCTTCTGCGGGTCGGCGTCGTGCTTGTCGATCTTGTTGATCGCCACGATGATCGGAACGCCGGCCGCCTTGGCGTGGTTGATCGATTCGATCGTCTGCGGCATCACGCTGTCGTCGGCCGCCACCACCAGGATGGCGATATCGGTCGCCTGGGCACCGCGGGCACGCATCGCCGTGAAGGCGGCGTGGCCGGGCGTGTCGATGAAGGTAATCTTGTTACCGTTCTTCTCGACCTGATAGGCGCCGATATGCTGCGTAATGCCACCGGCTTCGCCGGACACCACGTTGGCATTTCGGATGGCATCGAGCAACGAGGTCTTGCCGTGATCGACATGGCCCATGATGGTTACCACCGGCGGACGCGGCTGCAGGTCCTCGGGACGATCGGCGATGTTGAACAAGCCCTCTTCGATGTCGGACTCGGCGACGCGGCGGACCGTGTGGCCAAATTCGGTCGCGACGAGTTCGGCCGTGTCGGCGTCGATGACGTCGCCAGGCTTCAGGATCTGGCCCTGCTTCATGAAGAACTTGACCACGTCGACAGCGCGCTCGGACATGCGCTGCGCCAGCTCCTGGATGGTGATGGTTTCGGGCAGGATCACTTCACGCATGACTTTCTCGCGTGGCTCATTATGCAACGCGCGCTTGAATTTCTCCTGACGGCGGCGCATCGACGACAGCGAGCGGGCGCGCGCATCCTCGTCGGAAAGCGCCGAATTCAGCGTCAGCTTGCCGCGGCGGCGGTCTTCCTCGCCCTTGGTCGGTTTGGCCGGACGCGCCACTTCGGGCGTGACCAGACGGCGCACTGGTGCGCCGGCACCGGTCCGCTTCGGCTTGACCTCTTCCTCGTCATCGACTGTCGCCAGTTCGGCGGCCAGCGGCGCACGGCGGCGTGCCTCTTCCTCGGCACGGCGGCGGGATTCAGCCTCGGCTTGCAGCCGTGCCTCTTCCTCGGCCTGACGGCGAGCCGATTCCTCGCGCTCGCGGCGGCGGCGCTCCTCGTCCTCGCTGCGGCGCTTGGCCTCCTCGATGGCGCGTTGGCGATCCTCGACGTCACGGACCTTCGAGCCCTCGAGAGCCCGGCGGCGTGCTTCCATTTCCTGGCGCGACAACTCGTTCAGCACCATGCCGCCGCGTTCGACCGGCGGCGGAGGCGGCGGCGCCTTGGGGGCTTCCTGCACGGCAGGCGCTGCCGCGACCGGCTTCGGCGTGAAGACGGACACAGGCGCTGCCGCCGGCTCCGGCTTGTCGCCGGGCAGCGAGAACTTGCGCTTCTTGGTCTCGACAACCACCGATTTGGTGCGGCCGTGCGAGAAGTTCTGGCGCACCGTGCCCTGTTCCATACCGGGGCGCTTCAGCGTCAAGGTCTTCTTCGGCGTAACACTCAGCGTCTTGTCGTCGCCCGATTTCGTATCGCTCATTCCATATCCTCTGCGGCATCATCTTCGTCAGCAACGGCCGCAAGCATTGCCAGATCGTCCGGGGAACCGCCCCGATATCGGTCGAGCGCAACCATGCGCTTCTGGACCGCCCTGCCCGCGTCTCCCGCGAGAACGGCAGCATGTATCACATTTGTACCCCCCAATGCCAAGCTCAACTCGGCCTCGGAGAAAAGTTTGTAAGCGCGGATCGCAGGCCCGCCGAGGTGGACGGTTGCCCGTCGCGCCTGGCTTATCTTGCGGACGCCATCGTCGGAAGCCTCGGTCGCGTGGAGCACGAAAAGTGCAAGTCCGCCGCGCACGGCGCTCTCGACCTTGGTCGCTCCGAGCGCTATGGCGCCCGCCTTGCGGGCCAGGCCAAGCATGCCCAGAGCGGACCTGGAAAGCAGCGCGTCGACCATGCCGCCAAGATCGGCTGGCACGGTCACCTGCGCCTTAAAAGCACGGGCAAACAGGTTTTTCGCCGCTGCCTTGTCTATATGTAGGCGGTCGGCGGTCACCCAGCAACCGCGGCCGGGCAGGTTTCTCTTGATGTCCGGAACGACGGCCGAATCCGGGCCGACGACGAAACGGATCAGCTCATCCGGTTCGGCTTGCCTGCGGGTGACGATGCAGGTGCGATCGTTCATCTCGTCCAAGGGCGGGTTCGGTGCGATGCGGTTTCACCTCACGCACCGACGGTTTCGTCAGCCGGCACGCCCTCGGCGGCAAGCTCGTCTTCGGTGATCCAGCCAGCCTTCAGGCGAGCGGCCAAGACCATTTGCTCGGCATCGGCGCGCGACACGCCGTGGTTGGCGAGCACACCCGGGAATACCTTCGTCTCGCCGTCCTTGCGTTCCTTCCAGCCGGTCAGGTCGTCGGCGGCGTAGCCGGCGAAATCCTCGATCGTCTTCACGCCGTCCTCGCCAAGCGTCACCATCATGGCGGTGGTGATGCCAGGAATCTCGCGCAGCTCGTCCTTAACGCCGAGCGCCTTGCGCTTCTCGTCATGCTCGGCTTCGATCTTCTCCAGATATTCGCGGGCGCGGGTCTGGATCTCCGAAGCCGTGTCCTCGTCGAAGCCGTCGATCGACGCGATTTCGCCGGAATCGACATACGCGACCTCCTCGACGCTGGTGAAGCCTTCGGAAGCGAGCACCTGGCCGACCATCTCGTCGACGTCGAGGGCTTCCATGAACAGCGACGACCGTTCAACGAATTCCTTCTGGCGCCGTTCGCTCTCTTCCTGCTCGGTCAGGATGTCGATATCCCAGCCGGTGAGCTGCGAGGCAAGACGGACGTTCTGGCCGCGGCGACCGATGGCCAGCGACAGCTGGTCGTCGGGGACGACGACCTCGATGCGCTCGGCATCCTCGTCGAGCACGACCTTGGCGACTTCCGCCGGCTGCAATGCATTGACGATGAAGGACGCGGCCGAGGGCGACCACGGAATGATGTCGATCTTCTCGCCCTGCAATTCGCCGACGACCGCCTGGACGCGGCTGCCGCGCATGCCGACGCAGGCACCGACCGGATCGATGGAGCTGTCACGGGAGATGACAGCGATCTTGGCGCGCGAACCCGGATCGCGGGCGACCGACTTGATCTCGATGATACCGTCGTAGATTTCCGGCACTTCCATGGTGAACAGTTTCGCCATGAACTGCGGATGGGTGCGCGACAGGAATATCTGCGGGCCGCGTTGTTCGCGGCGCACGTCATAGACGTAGGCGCGGACGCGATCGCCATATTTATAGTTTTCGCGCGGGATCAGCTCGTCCCGGCGGATAATCGCCTCGCCGCGGCCGAGATCGACGATGACGTTGCCGTATTCGACACGCTTGACGGTGCCGTTGACGATCTCGCCGATACGGTCCTTGTACTCGTCATATTGCCGGTCGCGCTCGGCCTCGCGCACCTTCTGCACGATGACCTGCTTGGCCGACTGGGCGGCGATGCGGCCGAAATCCATCGGCGGCAGCTGTTCGGCGATGAAATCGCCGAGCTGGGCGTCCGGATTGCGCTCGCGCGCCGAGGAAATGGCAATCTGCGTCGCGTAGTCGTCGACCTTCTCGACCACTTCCATCAGCCGCTGCAGCTTCATCTCGCCGGTATTCGGATTGATATCGGCCCGGATATTGGTTTCCTGGCCGTAGCGCGAGCGCGCGGCCTTCTGGATCGCATCGGCCATAGCGGCGATGACGATCGACTTGTCGATCGACTTTTCACGCGCGACCGCATCGGCGATCTGCAGCAGTTCAAGCCTGTTGGCGCTTACAACCATCTTCTTTCTCCCGAGCTTGTTGCCGACCTTACGGCCGGCAGCCCAATCACATTTCCTGTTCGGTTTCGTCTTCCGCACCCTCTGGTGCGTCTTCGGGTTCGCCGCGGCGTTTTCTGGCTTCCTTGCGCGCCCGGTTATCCTTCGACAGCGCATCGCGGATAAGATCATCGGTCAGAACCAGCCGCGCTTCGGCAATCGCATCGTAGGGAACACGCACCGTCGGCTCCTCGCCGTAAGCGGCCTTGTCGCGCTCGATCAGCACACCGTCCGCGTCGCTTTCGGCGATCTTGCCCTTGAAGCGCTTGCGGTCGGCGACGAGAACCGACGTTTCCATCTTCACCAGATGGCCGGTCCAGGCTGCAAAGTCCGATTTGCGGACCAGCGGCCTGTCGATGCCCGGCGACGACACTTCGAGATGATAAGCCTTCTCGATCGGATCATCGACATCGAGCGCCGGCGATACTGCCCGGCTGACCTCTTCACAATCCTCGACAGTCATCGTGCCGTCCTCGCGCTCGGCCATGATCTGCAGCGTCAGCCCGTTCTGGCCCGACAGATGCACACGTACCAAGCGGAAACCGATGGCGCGCAGTACCGGCTGAACGATCAGCGCGATGCGCGCATCGATGCCGCTTTCGCGGATGATGCGGTCGTCGCCTTCGCTTGCCGTCACTGTCATTCGGTCCCTGTCGTTCGATTCCTGCTTGGCCGCCAGGTAATAAAAAAGAGCGGGACCGGGTGGACCCACTCTTCGTCATACCGACCAAGAATTTGAAGCTGATATAGACGATCGTGGCCGTCGTTTCAAGCCCGTCGTGCATGACGGCAAGGCTCCGAGTCCGCAGCGCTGCGCCAAATGCATGGCGCCCATGCAGTAATCCTCCTTTGAGCACCGGCAACGCACGACTATCTATGTTGCATTGCACAATTGGAGCGCTCACTACGCTCGGAAGGATCCGATCATGAACAATCGTGGATTTTTTTCAGCCATAGGCGACTTTTTTAGCGTGTTTGGCAGCGCCGTAGCAGCGTCGCGTGCTGTGGAAAACGGTCGCAAGCCGCGTGCGAATGATCTGCGCAATCTGGGCATGGAGCCGGCAGCCTTCGATAAAATCCGCCGCTTCTAAGCCAAGTGAACAGGAGAGCCTTCGGCCGCTCAGCTCGGACTTCCTGCTATTTCCGCACAAAGGTGAGATAGGCGGGCCGTCGGCCCTCGCGAATGGCCTTGGCCTCATAGCGCGTCCCCGGCCAGCCATCATAGGGCCGACGCCAGTCGGCTGCTTCGTTTGCCTGCCACGTGAAGGCGCCATGCGCCCGGCAATGCAGCAGCGTCCAGTTCACATAGCTGTCGATGTCTGACGCAAAGTGGAACTTTCCGCCGTGCTTCAGGACGCGCGCGAAGCGGTCGAGATTGACCGGGCTGACGAAGCGCCGCTTCCAGTGCTTCTTCTTCGGCCACGGATCCGGGTAGAGAAGGTCGATGCCGTCAAGCGAAGCCTGCGGCAGCCAGTCAAGCAGGCGTGTGGCGTCGTCGTCATAGACGCGCAGATTAGCAAGCGGCCGCTCCCGGACCGCCATCATCATCTTGGCCATGCCGTTGACGAAAGGCTCGACGCCGATAAAGCCGGTCGCCTGGCCGGCCGTGGCACGGTGCAGAAGATGTTCGCCGCCGCCAAAACCGATTTCGAGCTGGACAGCGGAAACTTCGGCTTCGAAAAGGCTGGGCAGATCGGCTGGCGGTTCAACCGTCAGATCGAGCCTGTAGGCGGCGAAGCCGCTCTCCAGCGCCGCCGCCTGCTGCGGTCGAATGGTTTTGCCGCGCCGGCGACCGAAAAACGCCTCGGTCGCACGGCTTGGCCGGCCCTTCGGGTCCATAGGCGCCGCGGTTAGGCGGCGACTGCTTCGGCGACCGGTTCGGCGAGAGCGTCCTTGAGCGCCTTGGCGAGATCGGTCTTCTCCCAGGAGAAGGATCCGTCGCGGCCGGCCTTGCGGCCAAAATGGCCGTAGGACGACGTCTTGGCATAGATCGGCTTGTTGAGATCGAGGTGGCGGCGGATGCCGGACGGCGACAGGTCCATCACGGTGCGCAGTGCACGCTCGAGCTTTGCCTCGTCGACCTTGCCGGTGCCGTGGAGGTCGACGTAGATCGACAGCGGCTGGGCGACACCGATCGCATAGGAAAGCTGGATAGTGCAGCGATCGGCAAGCTTCGCGGCAACCACGTTCTTGGCGAGATAGCGCGCCGCATAGGCGGCCGAGCGGTCGACCTTGGTGGTGTCCTTGCCGGAGAAGGCGCCGCCGCCATGGGGCGCAGCCCCACCATAGGTGTCGACGATGATCTTGCGGCCGGTCAGGCCGGCGTCGCCGTCAGGTCCGCCGATGACGAACTTGCCAGTCGGGTTGATGTACCAATTGCAATTGTCGGCGATCTTCAGGTCGCCTAGTGCTTCGCGGATATAGGGCTCGACGACGTTGCGCACCTTCTTCGAATCCCACGTCTCATCGAGATGTTGGGTCGACAGCACGATCTGCGTCACTTCCGCCGCTTTGCCGTCGACATAGCGGACTGTCACCTGGCTCTTGGCATCCGGCCCGAGCCTGCCGGCATCACCGCTGCCCTCATGGCGCGCAGCGGCCAGCAATTCGAGGATCTTGTGGCTGTAATAGATCGGCGCCGGCATCAGGTCCGGCGTTTCGCGGCAGGCATAGCCAAACATGATGCCCTGATCGCCGGCTCCTTCCTCGCCTTGCCGGTCGGAAGCGTTGTCGACGCCTTGGCCGATATCCGGCGATTGGCCGTGCAGCAGGACCTCGATCTTGGCCGTCTTCCAGTGGAAGCCGGCCTGCTCGTAGCCGATTTCGCGGATTGCCTTGCGTGCGACCGACTTGAACTTGGCCGGGTTGACAATCGGATGGCCGGCCGCATCCTTCAGGACGTTGCCCTCCTTGTCCTTCTTGAGCAGCGTCTCGGGGACGCGCACTTCACCGGCGATGACAACGCGATTGGTCGTCGCGAGCGTCTCGCAGGCGACGCGGACTTTCCACGGGTCCATGCCGGTCTTTCTGGCCTCGCGGTAGACGAGATCAACAATCTCGTCGGAGATACGATCGCAGACCTTGTCGGGATGGCCCTCGGCAACGGATTCCGAGGTGAAGAAATAATTGTGCCGCGTCACGGGTGTCCCCTCTTGAAAAAATATCGGCAGGCCGCCGATTTTGGCGCGCCAGTTGTTAACGGTGCCGGGCGCCGCTCGTCAAGTCGTGCAGCCGTTCTAGCATGAATTTTGACGTTATTATCTTTGCGTCCAGAAGACGGCGGCAGGGCGCACTACCCTCATCTCTTGCACTCACAGGCTGAAGAGAACGGTTTCGTGGAAGCATGTCGAGCAAAATCGATCCGCGCGTCGGCGCATCTGCGGAATGCACATCCCACGGTGCACTCAGCCACGAGAAATTGCATGCCCGGCTACGGCCAGTCAATCGACCTCGTCGACGGAGAGCGACTTCACAAGCTCGATGATCTTGCGACGCACTTTCACGTCGGCGATCTTGACGAAGGCGCGGTTCAGCTGGAGGCCTTCCGGGCTGCCGCAGAATTCGACGGCGGAGGTCATCGACGCATCCTCGGCAAATCCACGGTTGCCCACGGCCTCCTGACCGGGCGCATCCTCGAAAAAGAAGGCGACGGGAACGCCGAGTATCGAGGCGATTGCCTGCAAACGACTGGCGCCGACGCGATTGGTGCCTTTTTCGTACTTTTGGATCTGCTGGAACGTTATGCCGAGGTTTTCGCCCAGTTTTTCCTGACTCATTCCCAGCATATTGCGGCGAAGCCGGATGCGGCTTCCGACGTGGATGTCGATCGGATTCGGCTTTTTCTTGTTTTCTTCTGTCATTTTTTCCTCGCCGAATTTTTCCGGCTTTTTCTATTTTGCTGCCCAAACGACGCCGCGGCCCGTGCCCCAACAGAACGACCTTATCGACTTCGAGAATTTTCAGGCGCTTACAGTATGAGTTTCTAATGTGTCGGCTGTCAATTCGCCCGTAGCCTTTGCCTTACGTTCAAAATGCATGCCGCAACGGCAAGCAAAAACATGATCAGCATTCCGTTAATGCGTCGTTGGCCGGAGGAAACGATGGCTTGGTTGGAGATCGGCACACGCACATCGATGGCGCCGCGTGCGTCGATAGCCAGCGCGTCGACGATGCGTCCTCGCGGGTCGACAACGGCCGAAATGCCGTTATTGGCCGCGCGCAACAGGGGCACCCCATTCTCCACCGCCCGGATCTGCGCCTGCCTGAAGTGCTGGTACGGCCCTGGCGTGTCGCCGAACCAGGCGTCATTGGTGACGTTCACAATAAGCTCGGCTGACGTGGCGTCAACCGCGACCAGATCGGGAAAGATGACCTCATAGCAAATAAACGGCAGCGCCCGGATGCCGCCGGGCAGCGTGATCGGGTGCCGCTCATTGCCGGCCGCGAAGGTCATTGGGCCGGCGACAAGCTGCTCAAGCCCAAAGCGGCCGAGCAGATCGGCGAAAGGCAGGTATTCACCAAACGGTACCAGATGAACCTTGTCGACGGCATCGACGATTTCGCCCCTTTCGTCGATCGCCACGACCGAGTTGTAGTAACGGCTTCCGGTCGCCGAGCCGCCTTCCTCGCGAACGACGCCGGCGACCAGCATCTGGCCATCGCCGAGCATCTCTCCGATGGCAGGCAAGGCATCCGGACGTTCGGTGAACAGAAACGGCACGGAGGTCTCCGGCCACAGGATCAACTGCGGCCTGTCATGGCCGGGTTCCGGCGCTTTGGCCGAAAGCCCCATCATGGTGGCGAAGATGCGGTCACGCACCGAGGCATCCCATTTTTCCGTGAGGTCGACGGCAGGCTGCACGATACGGACGTCGAGGCTGCGGGCGGCCGGCTTTTCGGGGGCGGCGAGCCTGAGATAGCCGAAGCCGACATGGGCAACGACCAGAACGACAAGCAATGCCACGCCGAGGCGAAGATGCCGGCGCGCCGCAAGCAGGGCCGGCAGTGCAAAGACGAAGACTGCAAGCGCATTCATGCCGATCATGCCGGTCACCGACACGCTCTGCATCAGCAAAGGCACCGGCATCGCCGCATAGCCGACGGCATTCCAGGGAAAGCCGGTGAACAGGAAGCCGCGCAACCATTCCGCCAGCGCAAAGCCGAAGGCGAGCGCGGCGATGCGGCCGATGTCATTGCTCCACAACAGCCGGGCAACCAGGGCGGCGAAGCCATAGAAGAAGGCCAGCGCGAGGGGGATGCCAACCACCGCGAACGGCAAGGCCCAGGCGAAGCTGTCGGCCTCGACCAGAAGCGCCGAGCCAACCCACCACAGACCGGCAAGAAAGTAGCCGAAACCGAACCACCAGCCGATGGCGAAAGCCGGCAGCAAGCGTCGCAGAAAACCGTCCGAGGCTTCGCCGGTCGCGCCATCGAGAAGCCACACCAGCAGCGGGAACGAAACGAAACAGACGGCGAAGAAATCGTAAGGCGCCTGAGCGAGAACCGCCAGCGCGCCGGCAAGAAACGCCACCAGCGCGCGCCGCCAGCCCCAAAGCAGAATTATCCGGCCGGCCTGGCGCTCCATCTATGCTTCCGAGTCGTGCGAATCAGGAAGCAAGATTTATCAGGCCGCGGCCTTGGCTCCAAACCGGATAAGAGCGAACAAGTCCGCTCATAGCTATCGATGCCAGCCTTCGATCTTCAGTCCGCCCAGCCGCTCAGCCTCTTCGCGTGGGACGGAGCGGACAGTCTGGGAAAAGGTCCAGACATGGCCTTCAGGATCGCGCGCCCTGTACTGCCGTTCACCGTAGAACTGGTCGGCAGGCTCCTCGACGATCTCGGCTCCCGCCGCCCTTGCACGATCACAGTGGGCATCTATCCCGTCCTTGAGGCGCGCATGGACCGACTGCGTGTTCTTGCCTGCAACTGAAGCCGGGCTGGCTATATGGTCGGCCCATTCGGAATCGATGATGATATAGCCGTCGCCGAACCGCATCTCGGAATGGACGAGCCTGCCATCGGTATCGCTGACCACCATGCTCGGCTCGAAGCCGAAAGCCTTTTCAAGCCATGTCAATGCGGCCCGCGGATCCTGGTAGAAGACGCCGGAGCCCAGTGTCGAGTGCTTGAACGGGTCCTCAATCGGCATCGGGCGAGCCGCGTCCTTCAAGCCTGCTCGGTGCGGGCGGCGCGGCGGCGGCGCTCGCCCTTCAGGGTTTCGACTATGCGCACGCGCTTGACGCGGCGTGGGTCGGCGTCGAGCACATGGAACTCGAAGCCGGGTATGGCCTGCACCACTTCGCCGCGCGCCGGCACCCGGCCAAGCGTGTTGAAGATCATGCCGCCGATCGTGTCGACATATTCGCCGTGCTCGCCGGCGGCGAAATCCTCGCCGATCATCTTGGCGACATCGTCGATCTCGGCCTTGCCGTCGACGATGAAGACGCCTTCGCCGGCCTGGGTGATCATCGGCTCGTCGTCGTCGTGCTCGTCCTCGATGTCGCCGACCACCATCTCGACGATATCCTCGAGCGAGACGAGGCCGTCGGTGCCGCCATATTCGTCGATGACCAGCGCCATCTGGGTGCGCGTCGTCTGCATCCGCCCCATCAGGTCGGAGGCGAGCATCGACGGCGGCACGAACAGCACCGGTCGGATCAGGTTGAGATCGCCGATGGTGCGCGCCAGATCGACCTGGGCGAGATCGAGAACCGTTGCGACCGCGGTTTTCCTGGTCGTCCTGCCCTTTCGGACGCGGGCGACCTTGGTGATGTGCGCCAGCACGTCGCGGATATGGACCATGCCGCGCGGGTCGTCGAGCGTCTCCGAATAGACCGGCATGCGGGAATGGCCGGACTGTTCGAAGAGCCCCAGAAGATCACCCAGCTTCGTGGTGATCTCGACCGCCTCGATGTCGGCGCGCGGCACCATGACGTCCTCGACGCGCACTTCGCGCAGACGCAGGATATTGTTGAGCATGGCGCGTTCGCCGGGCGAGAAGGATTCCGCATCGCTCGCCGTTTCGGCAAGCGCACCGGCAATCTCCTCGCGCAGGCTGGTGCCGTTGCGGTGCCTGAAAAGCCCGAGCACGCGATCGAACAGGGAAGGACCGGCAGGCGATGCCTCGCTGGCGAAGCTGCCGGTCGTGGTACTCGGACTCGAGCCCTCTTCCGTCGTTTCGGAAGGCTTGATCGCACTGCCGGCATCGGGGCGGGCGGCAGTCTCTGGTTTGTCGTTCATCATCGTCCGGTCAATTGATCTTTTGTAATTACGTGTAGGGATCGGGAATGGCAAGCCTCGCAAGTGCTGCGCGCTCTGTCGCTTCCATCAGTTCCGCTTCGGCGTCGGTTTCGTGATCGTAGCCCAGCAAATGCAGCAGGCCATGGATAACGAGATGGGAGATATGGTCCTCGACCGGCTTGTCTTCCAGTGCCGCCTCGCGCGCGACCGTCTCGGCGGCCAGCACGATGTCGCCGAGCATCGGCGGCAGCGGCCCGCCCCGGGCAAACGGAAAAGCCGGAAAAGACAGGACGTTGGTCGGCTTGTCCTTGCCGCGCCAGCCGGCATTGAGCGTGCGGATATGGGCATCGTCGGAAAAGAGGATGCTGAGCTCGGAACGCCCGTCCGCACCGGTTTCGGCAAAGGCGGCCGAGACGGCATGGTCGACCAGCCGCGTCAGCGTCGTCTCGGCGGGCCAATCTCCGGCCTCGATCGCGATATCGATCTCGACGGGAAGCGGCCCCCCCGCCTTTTGCTCCTCAGCCATGCGGCCGCATAATCATATCAGCCTTCGACACCCAAGCCCCTGGCCAGCTTGCCGTCGCGGTCGTAGGCCTTGACGATCTCGGCGACCAGCGGATGCCTGACGACGTCGCCTTCGTTGAAGCGGACCGTCACCATGCCGGTGACGCCGTCGAGGATTCTCAGCGCCTCGACCAGGCCGGACTTGGTGTTTGGCGGCAGATCGATCTGGGTCGGATCGCCGGTGACGATCATGCGCGAGTTCTCGCCGAGCCGGGTCAGGAACATCTTCATCTGCATGGGCGTGGTGTTCTGCGCCTCGTCGAGGATGACGGCAGCGTGCGCCAGCGTACGGCCGCGCATGAACGCCAGCGGCGCGATCTCGATGACCTCGGCGGCAATCGCCCGCTCGACCTTGTCGGCCGGCATCATGTCGTAGAGCGCGTCATAGAGCGGCCGCAGATAAGGATCGACCTTCTCCTTCATGTCACCCGGCAGAAAGCCAAGCCGTTCGCCGGCCTCGACCGCGGGGCGCGACAGCACGATGCGTTCGACCATGCCGCGTTCGAGCAGCATTGCCGCATGTGCCACCGCCAGATAGGTCTTTCCGGTGCCGGCCGGGCCGATGCCGAAGACGAGTTCCGACCGCTCCAGCGCGCGCATATAGGCGTCCTGGTTCAGCGAGCGGGCATAGATCGTCTTCTTGCGCGTCGATATCTGGGCGGCAGACACCTTGCCCTTGCGCTCCAGTGTCGGCAGCGTCAGTTGGTCGTCGGCGGCGATCGCCATGCGCACAGCGCCGTCGACATCGGACTGGCCGATATCGGTGCCTTTCTGCAGAATTCCGTAAAGATTGTCCAAGGCGCGGCGTGCCTGCTCGGCCGCCGAGGAAGAGCCTTTGATGGTCAATTGATTGCCGCGCGAGCGGATGTCGACGCCGAGCTTCTGCTCGAGTCTGGCCAGATTCTCGTCGAATTGGCCGTAAAGGGCGCTGGCAAGCTTGTTGTTGTCGAAAGTCAGTACGATGTGCGCCATATCCGAGGCCCCCGAGGGTAGGTTCTGGGGCAGGTTCTTCACTTCAGCAGCGCTCAACCGTCTCTCCTCATCTGCCGAGACCTTCAGGCCAATTCGGCGAACAGGCTGTTGTAGCCCGTCTTCGTGATTCGTACCTGGATAATGTCACCGATTTCGCCGGCCATTTCATCAACAATAACCGGCTGCAGCCAGGGCGAGCGGCCAACCTTCTGACCGGCCTGGCGGCCCGGCTTTTCGATCAGCGTGTCGATGGTCCTGCCGATCAGGCTTGCGCCGAAATCCTGCTGCTGTTTCAGCAGTAGCGCCTGCAGCCGCTGCAGGCGCTCGTCCTTGACGGCCTCCGGCACGTGATCACTCATCTCGGCGCCCGGCGTGCCGGGGCGCAGCGAATATTTGAACGAAAAGGCCGAGGCATAGTTGACGTCTTGGACCAACTGCATGGTCGCCTCGAAATCGGCTTCCGTCTCGCCGGGAAAGCCGACGATAAAATCGCCCGACAGCGCAATGTCGTTCCGTGCGGCACGGATGCGGTCGATCAACGTCAGATAGTCCTTGGCCATATGTCTGCGGTTCATCGCCTTGAGTATGCGGTCGGAGCCGGATTGCACCGGTAAATGTAGATAGGGCATCAGCGTAGGCAAATCACGATGGGCGGCGATCAATTCATCGTCCATGTCGCGCGGATGACTGGTTGTGTAACGCAGACGCGCCAGGCCCGGAATCTCGGCCAGCCTGAACAGCAGCCGGCCAAGGCCCCATTCTGCGCCGTTTTCACCTCTTCCATGCCAGGCATTGACGTTCTGGCCGAGCAGCGTCACCTCGCGCACGCCGGCATCCGCCAGGCGCTCGGCCTCGGCGACGATCTGTGCCACCGGCCGCGAGACTTCCGAGCCGCGTGTGTAGGGCACGACACAGAAGGTGCAGAACTTGTCGCAGCCTTCCTGAACGGTCAAGAACGCCGTCACGCCGCGCCTGATCAGTTCGGCGCGCTTCGGCTGCGGCAGATGCTCGAACTTGTCCTCGACGGCATAGTCGGTCTCGACGATCTTTTCGCCGCTCCGCGCCCTCGCCAGCACACCGGGCAGCCGGTGGTAGGTCTGCGGGCCGATGACCAGATCGACGGCCGGCGAGCGGCGGATGATCTCGGCACCCTCGGCCTGTGCCACGCAGCCGGCGACGCCGACCAGCATTTCGCGCCCGGCCTTAGCACGTTCCGCCTTCAACTCACGGATGCGCCCAAGTTCCGAATAGACTTTTTCCGCCGCTTTCTCGCGGATGTGGCAGGTGTTGAGCAGCACCAGATCGGCCTCGCCGATAACGTCTGTCGCGGCATAGCCGTCGGCCGCCAGCGCATCGGTCATGCGCTGCGAATCGTAGACGTTCATCTGGCAGCCATAGGTCTTGACGAAGACCTTTCTGGTCGCGGCAGGCAGAACGACTAGGTTTTCGGCGGCAGCGCCGATGTCGTCGCGTTCTATCGTGTTCAATTCCATTTCGCGGCTTCTAGCGCCTTTCCCTGACAAAAAACAGACGAATCTGGCCGGAACCTGCGCGGCTTACCGGCTTGGGCGCGGTTCGGCGAGAGCCGCCTGTACCATCTCGCGCACCTGGCGTTCCATCTGCTTTGCCGTTTCCTTGCGGCTGGAGCCCTTGGAGAAAGCAATCGCCTCGCCAAAATGCACCTCGACGTCGAGGGCGCCCTCGGCCATCAGCACCTTCAGATGCGGCATCAGCTCTTCATCGCCGATCCAGGCGGCAACCGGCCGATGCCGGCGGCCGAGCGGCACGCCATGCAGGCGCGTATAGACGATCGCCACCGGCTGGATGAAGACCTGTTCGGCCGCCCCTTCCGCAATCGCCATTGTAGCGGCGCCGAACAGCGTACTCTTGAACGGCAGGATCATGTTGCCGTCGCCGGTCGAGCCTTCGGCAAACAGCACCATGGCGTCGCCCTTGGCCATGCGGCCGGCGATCTCGCTCGCCTGGTCGCCCGACGAACGTTTGCGCTCACGTTCGATGAAGACAGTGCGCTGCAGCTTCGACAGCATGCCGATCAACGGCCAGCCGGCCATGTCGGCCCTGGCGATGAACGTCACGTCGACCATCGACCCCAGTACCATGATGTCGGTCCAGGAGATGTGGTTGGCGGCAATCAGCAATGGGCGCTGGCCGGACAGCGCCCCCTTGACATGGATGCGCAGCCCCAGCGCCCTGACGATCATCCTGTGCCAGATCTTCAGGATGAAGGTCTCGCGCCAGAGCCCGGTCCTCATCGACAGGACCTGCAGCGGCACAAGCACCAATGAGCCGACGACAACCAGCCCCAGCGCCAGGAAAATCCTGATTTTTCCGATCATCCGCACCACCCCGGCGTTTGGCTAGCGAAGATCGCGGCGCATGACAAGCGCGCCGGTCGGGCCGTGTTCCGGCGATTTGTAATAGTTGGCGCGCTTGCCGACCTCGCGGAAGCCAAGCCGCCGATAGAGCGCGATCGCAGCGACGTTGGTCTCGTCGACCTCGAGGAAAAGTGCCTCGGCGCGCTGTGCGTGCAATTCGCGCAGCACCGCATCCATCAATTGCCAGCCGAGCCCCCGGCGCCGATGCGAGCGTGCCACCGCGACCGTCAGGACCTCCCCCTCGCCGGCCGCCAGCCGCGCCAGCACGAAGCCGACCGGCGGCTTGGCGCCCTGTCCGGTCTCGCGCGCGGCATAGCCGAACACGGTGTCCTGCTCGAGCAGTGCGGCGAATTCGTCGTCGGTCCACGGCCGCGCGAAATCCTCGCGATGCAGCACCGACATGGCCGCGCTGTCGGCAATTGTCAGCGGCTCGAGCGCATAGTTCCTGCGGCGCGGCTGGAGGAACGGAATGCGCATCAGTTTTTTTGCCTCGACAAAACAAAGCCGGCCTGCGGCTTGGCGTCGGCGCCGCGCAGATAGAGCGGTTTCGGCTTTTCGCCCTCGCCCTTGGCTGCGGCCCGATGGGCATAGACGGCGATGTCGGCGGTGGCCGCCGTCCCGCCGAGATCGAAGCTGCGCCCGGCCGCCGCGGCAATTTGGGTTGCCGCCGTGCCCGCCAGAACCGGAGAGATGTCGGTCGCCATGGCTGCGGCTTGCGAGAGCGTGGTCACAGCCGGACCATAGATCAGAACCGACCTCTCATCGTAAAGCGCCGCATGGATCTCCTCGCGGCCTGCATCGAGCGCGGCGAGCACGGCGCGGCGGGGAAATATCGCTGCGGCCTCTGCGGCCAACGCCTCCAGAGTCGTCACGCCGATCGCGGGGATTTTCAGCGCCAGCGCAAGGCCGCGCGCCGCCGAGACGCCGACGCGCAGACCGGTGAAGGAGCCCGGACCGGTCGCAACGGCAATGGCGCCGAGGCCGGTAAAGTCCGTTCCGGCCGCCTTCAACGCCCCCTCGATGACACCCATCAGATGCTCGGCATGACCCTTGCCGAGATCGAGCACCGAACGGCCGAGTTCTTTCCCGGCCGCCGCGTCGTAGACGCAGGCGGCGCAGAGATTGGCGGCACAGTCGATGGCAAGCAACTTCATGAAGCGCCCGGTTGAGACAGTTTCGAAAGCAGCCTCCCTCTGCCCGCCAGGGCTGATCCCCGCAAGGGGAATATCCACAAATCTTCAGGCGACTTGCTTGGAGTGTGGGTCCAAGAAGGTAAGTTTCGACGAACGCAACTGCCACAAACCGTTGCCAGGATTAGCCGATCTGCTCGATACGCAGCACGTGATTGTCCCAGACATAGTCCGGCTCGGAACGGATCGTGCCACCGCCCTCGACAATTTCGCCGGCGCCCGTCGTCGCCATGAAGCTTTTCCCATCGGGCGCCACGCCACAGACCTCGACCAGCGCCTTGGTAGCGACGATGCGGCTGCTGGCGGTGTCGATCACGGCAAGCGAATTCCCCTCAGGCGAAGACACGGCGATGGTGCCGGCGGCAGGGTTGGCGGCGACCGAGCCGATATAGTTCCTGAAGCCGGAGAGCACGTCTTGCGACATGTCGAGCAATTGCAAGTCCTTGCCGCGCGGCGCGCGGCCGACCAGCGGGGGACGATCGGTACCCGGCCCCCTGTATTGACAGCCGAACCAGACGGTGCCGGACCGGTCGGCATCCATATGGCGGATCGACAGTTGGTGCAGCGCCGGCGGCAATTCGTGCTTTTCGGTGAGATCGCCGGTAAGGCGGTCGACCAGAACATAGGACGGCTTCATCGTTGCGATATTGAGCTCTGCGCGGCCATAGTCCGGATGCGTCTCGATGCCGCCATTAGCTACAGCAATCGTCCTGCCATTGGAAAGCAGCAAAAGCTCGTGTGGGCCCATGCCGTAGGTCGGGAACTCGCCGATGCGCTTGAATTTCGCATGCGCGTCATAGACGCCGACCACGCCGGCGGCATTGTCGAAATCGTTCTCGGTGGCGTAGAGCAGCGTGCCGTCGGCCGAGAACACGCCATGGCCGAAGAAATGTCGGCCGGCAACGCTGGCAATGGTCTGCGGTTCATCGCGGCCGGTATGGTCGAAGACGACAGCAAAGGTGCCCGGCTGCCTGGCAAACACCACCGACCGCTTCGACACCGGGTCGAAAGTAACGTCGTGGCCCCGATCGGGCAGATCGATCGTGTGCAACAACTTGCCGGCCTCGGACAGGACGGCCGCGCCATAGCTGCCGTCGCGCTTGACGAAAGCGGTGGCGAAGACCGCGTCGGCGTCGAGTGTCTTTGCCCAGGCCGACGGCGCCATCGCCGCTACGAAACCAGCGCCTGCGGCCCTCAGGAAATCGCGCCGATCGATCAGCGGCGTCCTCATGATCAGTCGCCGTCCAGTGACGAGAACCCGGCGGTCAGGCCAAATTCGGCGGTCAGCCTAGTTCCGATCAGGGTCGTCAGGCTGGATGTCACCAGCGAGAAATAATCGAGCTTGCGGCGCAGCGCCGGATCGGCAAGTGCCTTGTCGATCGGACCCCTGATCGCCTTGGCCGCCTCGATCCCGTTGGTGAGCTGGATGTGAACCGATTCCGCCATCCAGCGCGCATCGGGCGGCAGCGCGTCGCCAAGCTGCGAGGCCTGGAACAGCGCGTCCATGCCCGCCAGGTTCCCGGTCAGCGAGCGGGCGGTGTTTTGCGAGCGCCAATAGATCGCCTGTTTCGGTTTGTCGGCCTCCGGCTTGGCGCCCAGGAAGCCTTTCAGGCGCACGTCGCGCACCATTTTCAGCTCGTTGATGAAGACGCCGACCAGTTCGGTCACCGCTTCGGTGCCGCCGTGATAGAGCGCGTTCTGCGGACCCGGATTGGCCCAGAGCGCGGCAAAACCGTCGGGCTTGGTCCAGGCATCGCTGACCTCGCCGGCGATTGCCTCGATATTGCCGGCAATGGCCGCACCGTAGGCGCAGCGATAGGCGGCGTCCCTGCCGGCCAATTGATCGGCGCCGTCACCATGGAGCACGAATTCCAGTGCGCCGAGCCCTTGCATGGCGACGCTCTTTGTCGCCAGCTGGGCCGGATCGGCGGCTGTCGGATCCTTGCCGGCAAGTGCTGCCTGCACCTGCTTCAGGCCGATGCTCTTGCGGTCCGGCCAAAACAGCATGCGCTCAAGCCGGTTGTTTTCGGAGATCGGCCCGAAACGGATGATTTCCACCACCGACCAGGCATCCACGACACCCGAGAATTCGGCGCGTGCCGCATCGAGATTGTCTTGCGAGGGCGCCTGGCAAAGCGCGTGCATGATCTTCGCCAAGCTGTCCGCATGGTCATGCAGCCTGGCATAGGCCGGGCGGACGAAGCCGTCGGTCGCCCGCTGGATCACATCCGAAGCCTTCACCGCCGCGGATGCTGGCAGCGCACCGTTGAGGACCAGCAGAGCGAGCGCAAGCGCAAGACGCTTCGGCATCAGAGCGACTCCAGAAATTTGATCAGCGCATCGCGATCGGCCGCATCGGCGGCGGCAAAGCGGTCACGCGCCTTCTGGCCCTCGCCGCCATGCCACAGGATCGCCTCGGCCAGGCTGCGTGCGCGCCCGTCATGCAGGAAGAAGGTGTTGCCGCTGACGGTCTGGGTGAGCCCGATGCCCCACAGCGGCGGCGTGCGCCATTCGCTTCCCGTGGCCTCGCCCACCGCCTGCCCGTCGGCAAGGCCTGGTCCCATGTCGTGCAGCAGGAAATCGGAATACGGCCAGATCAGCTGGAAGGCCTGCGCCTTATTCGGGGTGCCGCGACGGGTGACGAATTTCGGCGTATGGCAGGAGATGCAGCCCATATCGTAGAACAGTTTTTTGCCGGCGAGCACGTCCGGTCTGTCGAGACCGCGCCGGGCCGGCACGGCAAGGTTTTGCGAATAGAAGGTAACGAGGTCCATGATCGGCGGCGGCGCTTCGACCGGACCGAGGCGCTCCTGCACGCCGTTAGGCAGGGCAAGGCAGGTCTTTTCTCCGGAGGTGCAATCGCCCCAGTGCTTCGGCACCTCGGGCGTCGAAATGCCGATATCACCGGCAAAAGCGTCCGCCGATTGCTGGCGGATCGATGCCGCCTGCGCCTTCCAGCCGAAACGGCCGAGCGTCAGTTCACCGCTGCTGCCGTCACGTATTATGTTGGGCCTGCCGGAAATCCCGTCACCATCGCGGTCGGCCGCATCGGCACGCGCAAGGATGTCGGCAGGAGCGATCTGCTCGACCAGGCCGAGGCCGATCATCGGCGGCGTCATGCGCGGCGACAGCGTGGTGTGCGGGTCGAGCGGCCCGTAGGCGAGGCCCTCGACCGAATAGCTCGGCTTGCGCAGCGACACCGTGCTGCCATCCGCCAATTTCACCTTCTCGTCCTGATAGTCGACATGCATCCTGCCCTCGCCCTGCAGGCCGGGTACCGCCAATTCCTGCAATTGCGTGCCATAGACCGGGTCGGGGAAGTTGAGCACCTTGTGATCGGCGAGCGCGGCTTCCTCCTCCTCGGTACTGGCTTGCCTTGCCAGGCGCAGGAACATCGAGGTGGTGCCGCTGTCGCCTTGGGGCGGATGGCCGCGGCCGTCCTTCAGATGACAGTTCTGGCAGGCGCGCTCATTGAACAGCGGACCGAGCCCATCCGAGGCCTGTGTCGAGGATGGCGAGGACACCCAGTTCTTGCGGAAGATGGCGTTGCCGAGCTTGAAGGTGCCCTCTTCCTCGAAGCTGATGTTGGCAGAGGATTGCGAGAAGGCGTCCTTGTTGACGTCCTTCTTCGAGGTGCCGGCGCCGCCCTGCATTAGCTCGAATTGCTCGGGCTTGGAGAAATCGCTGGTCGGCCTGGTAATGGCGATGACGCGCGCCAGATCCTTCGGCGTCAGATCGGTGCGGCTGGTAGCAAGCCCCGCCGGTTGCGGCGCTCCGGCCAGCGCCGAGGCTGTGAGCGTCGCCACCACGGCAAGAAAAGCGCCGCGAACCATTCCGTATCGCGGTTTCTTCTGAGGCGGCAGGCCGCAATGCTCGGCCGGCCGCAAGCGGCGCATGAAATCTAGGGGGCGCCGCATTCCTGCATGTCCTTATTCCGCCTCGTCGGCCGATGCCGCGTTGAGCTGGCCGTATTTTTCCTCCCCGATCGAGGCCAGCAGATCGAGTTGCGTCTCGAGGAAGTCGATGTGACCTTCCTCGTCAGTCAGCAATTCCTCGAACAGCTTCATCGTCACGTAGTCGCCTGCCTCGTTGCAGATCTCGCGCGACCGCTTGTAGGCGGTGCGCGCGTCATATTCGCCGGCAAGATCGGATTCGAGCACTTCCTTGACATTCTGCCCGATGCGCAGCGGCGCCACGGACTGCAGGTTCGGATGGCCCTCGAGGAAAATGATGCGCGCCACGAGCCGGTCGGCATGGTGCATTTCCTCGATCGATTCGGCGCGTTCCTTCTTCGCCAGCTTGGCGTATCCCCAGTCTTCCAGCAGCCGGAAATGCACCCAGTACTGATTGACCGCTCCAAGTTCCAGAAACAGAGCCTCGTTAAGCCGCTCTATGATCTGCTGTTCGCCTTTCATGGGTTCTGCTCCCGTATTGGACGCGCAGGCCTCTGACGCGATCCAGGTGTGAAACAATGTCCACGCCGCTCGCCGCCGAGCGGGTGTGGTAATTTTCGGTGACCCGAATGATCGTTTCGACCACATTTGGGAAGCAGCCGCAACAGCGACCGCGCTTGTGCATGGCATGATAGACCTTCGCCGGCACGATAAGCTGCCAAGGGTCCTCATCCAGCAGTCCGACGATCGTCTGCTCTATCTCCTTTTCGGTGATGATGTTGCAATGGCAGATCAGCATTTGGCGCTCTGGCTGACGGCGCTCATTGCGCCGCGTGGCTGGTGGTTTCGATAGTTTACTGGAACACCTTGTCCGGTGAATCGAGGCTGTCCGATCCCTCGAAGGCCATGGCATTGAGCTTCAGGGTACCGACGGCGCGTTCGATCGACTTGGTCTGATCGACCAGCGCGTCGATCGCCGCCTGCACGGTGGCATTGCCTTCCGTGTTGCCCTCTCCGATCTGCTGGTCATAGGCCTCGCCGGCAAGCGCCCGCGCCTTGATGGCCTCCATCTTGGCGACGGTGACATCCAGTTTGTCCGATAATTCCTTGTCGATCGCCGGATCGGCCGCCTTGACCATGTCGGCCACCGACGGGCCCTCGACGACAGTGCCGTCAAGCCGCGTGTAGCTGCCGCGATAGGCGGCGCGGATGCCGACGGCGTCATTGAGATGGGAGTTGTAGGTGTTGTCGGAGAAACAATCGTGCTCCTCTTCCGGATCGTGCAGCAAGAGGCCGAGCTTCATCCGCTCGCCGGCGAGCTCGCCATAGGACAGCGAGCCCATGCCGGTGAAGATGGTCGAAATGGCGGCGTTCTGCTCGCCATCGACAAGGTTCTTGCGGGCGGCGCCGCCTTCTTTCCAGTCGTTGACCATGTCCTTGAGATCGGAAACCAGAAGGTCGCTCGCCGATTTCAGGTACTGCGAGCGGCGGTCGCAATTGCCGCCGGTGCAATTGGTGAGGTCGTAATCGGTGTAGGGCCGCTCGCCGGCGCCCGGACCGGTGCCGTGCAGGTCTTGCCCCCACAGCAGGAATTCGATGGCGTGATAGCCGGTCGCCACATTGGCCTCGATGCCGCCGGCCTCCTGCAGGGTGCCGGAGAGGAACTCCGGCGTCAGATTGGTGGCGTCGACCTTCTTGCCGTTGATCTCGATCGACTTGTTGGCGATCACATTGGCGGTGTAGAGCGCGTTGGCGTCCGATTCGGTGCCGTAGCTCTTGGCGACATAGTCGATCAAGCCTTCGTCGAGCGGCCAGGAGTTCACCTTGCCTTCCCAGTCATCGACGATGGCATTACCGAAGCGATAGACCTCGGTCTGCTGATAGGGAACGCGCGATGCCTTCCACGCCTCGCGGGCGGCATTCAGCGTCTCAGCCGATGGCTTGGCGAGCAGTGCATCGACAGCCTTGTCGAGCGCCTCGGCCGTGATCAGCGAATCCTCGTATTTGGCAAGCGCAATGTCGGAATAGGTCTTGATGACCGCCTTGGTATCGGTTTGCGCCTTGGCCGGCAGCACGAACACCGCCGCCGTAAGCATCGCGGTGGCGCCGATCGCCGCAAGCCTGCCGCCATACCGCGCCGTGATCATCGTTCTCATGACTGTCTCTCCTCGGGAATCAATGAAATGCCGGCGCCGCGGCGGGCAGTTGCCAGCGGGCAAAGAAGGGTCGCGCCATCGCGCGGTTCGCGGAAGAAAGACACCGAAATGCCTCCAATCGAAAGGGTTCAAGGCCCAGACATCAAAGGGATGCGCTGACGCGCGAGCTTCCATAAAACGGCGAAGACGCCGGATGTCAACCGGTGGGCGTAGAAAAAATTCAATTGAAACAACAGTTTAGAATTATTCTAAACTAGAACTGTCAACTTTAACGCCGATCTATCCGGAATGCCGGCGCATGAAGCGATTGACAGGTGGCCGTTCCGGGTGCGACCCGGATCGGCGCTCTTGCGGCGGCGCCGGACAATCGCCACCTGGCGGGAAGTCCTAGATTTGGAGGAGGAATCGGGCTGTTATGAAGAACGGGGTTGCCATTGTCGGTGCGGGTCATGCGGGCGTGCAAGCGGCCGCCAGCCTGCGCGAAGAAGGCTATGACGGTCCGGTGATCCTGATCGGCGACGAAAACGAATTGCCCTACCACAAGCCGCCGCTGTCGAAGACCTTCATCAAGGATCAGCAAGCAAAGTCGCAGCCGCTGCGCGGCGAGGCTTTTTATACCGGCAGCGCCATCGACTTCCGGCCAGGCATCCGGATCGAGCGCATCGATGCAGGCGGCCGCAGGCTGGAGATATCGGGCGGCGGCGTGCTGCCGTTCGACCGGCTGGTCCTCGCCACCGGCGCGCGGCCGCGCCTGCTGCCGCTGCCGGGTTCGGAGCTTTCCGACGTTGTGTCGCTGCGCTCGCTCGGCGATGCCCGCCTGATCCGCCAATTGAGCGTGCAAAGCGAGGAGGTCGTCATCCTCGGCGGCGGCTTCATCGGCCTGGAGATTGCCGCAACGCTCACCGCCGCAGGCCGCAAGGTCACCGTGGTCGAGGCGGTCGACCGGCTGCTCGGCCGCGCCGTGGCGCCGGTCATCGCCAGCCATGTGCGCCAGCGGCTGGAAGCGACCGGTGTGCGCATCCTTACCGGCACCACCATCGAACGGCTGGAGGGCGAGAACGGCCGTGTTTCGGCTGCAATCACCTCATCCGGCGAGAGATTGCCGGCACAGATGGTCGTCATCGGCATTGGCGTCGTGCCGAATGTCGAATTGGCCGAAGCCGCCGGTATTGCCATCGCCAACGGCATCCGCGTCGACCAGCAGATGCGCACGTCGGTGCCGGAAATCCTCGCCATCGGCGACGCCGCCTCCTACCGGCACTGGTTCACCGGCGGCGATGTGCGGCTGGAATCGGTGCAGAACGCCACAGACCAGGCGCGGCTCGCCGCGCGCACCATCATCGGCCATGCCGACAATTACTCGGCGGTGCCGTGGTTCTGGTCCGATATCGGCGACATGAAGCTGCAGATGGTCGGCCTGATTGCGGGCGGCGACAGCCATGTCGTGCTGGGCGACGTGGCCGAAAACAAATTCTCGATCTACCACTACGCCGCAAGCCGGCTGCTCGGCATCGAATCGGTCAACCGGCCCGGCGACCATATGCTTGGCCGCAAGATGCTCGGCGCCGGCTTTTCGCCGTCGCCGCAGATTGTCGCGACCGGGCCCGACGGGCTGAAGGCGGCGCTCGCCGCCTTCCAGCAGGCAGAGCCTGCAAGAGCGGCCGGATAGCTCAGGCGGCGCGAACTTCGCGGATCGAGCTTTCGAGGATGTCGAGCGCTTCGTTCATGACGGCGTCCTGGATGGTGATCGGCGCGAGGAAGCGGATGACGTTGCCGTAGACGCCGCAGGTCAGCAGGATCAGGCCCTTGTCGAGCGCCTTCAGCCGCACCGCATTGGCGAGTTCCGACGACGGCAGCCCCTTCGTCACATCGTTGAACTCGACCGCGTTCATGAAGCCAGGTCCTCGGATATCGACAATCTCAGGCGCTTCGTCGCGGATCGATTGCAGGCGCTGCTTCAGACGGTTGCCTAGCGTGTTGGCGCGGTCGCAGAGCTTCTCCTCATCGATGACGTCGAGCACGGCATGCGCCGCGGCGACGCCGATCGGGCTGCCGCCATAGGTGCCGCCGAGCCCGCCGGGGCTCGGCGCATCCATGATCTCGGCACGCCCGGTGACGGCCGCCAGCGGGAAGCCGCCGGCCAGGCTCTTGGCCATGGTGGTGATGTCGGCCGCCACCTCGTGGTGGTCCATGGCAAACATCTTGCCGGTGCGGGCAAAGCCGGTCTGCACTTCGTCGGCGATCAGCAGCATGCCGTGCTGGTCGCAGATCTTGCGCAATGCGGTCATGAAGTCGCGCGGCGCCTCGTAGAAGCCACCCTCGCCCTGCACCGGCTCGACGATGATCGCGGCGACGCGGGCCGGGTCGACATCGGCCTTGAACAGCCGGTCGAGCGCGGCCAGCGAATCGGCGACCGAGACGCCGTGCAGCGCCACCGGGAACGGCGCATGGAAGACATCCGCCGGCATGGCGCCGAAGCCGACCTTGTAAGGCACGACCTTGCCGGTCAGCGCCATGCCCATGAAGGTGCGGCCGTGAAAGCCGCCGGAAAAGGCGATGACCGCCGGCCGGCCGGTGGCATTGCGGGCGATCTTGATCGCGTTCTCGACCGCCTCGGCGCCGGTGGTGAGGAAAATCGTCTTCTTGTCGAACTTGCCGGGGAGCATGCCGTTCAGCCGTTCTGCCAGCCTGATATAGCTCTCATAAGGCACGACCTGGTAGCAGGTGTGGGTGAAACGGTCGAGCTGCGCCTTGACCGCTTCGATCACGCTAGGGTGACGGTGGCCGGTGTTGACGACAGCGATGCCGGACGAGAAATCGATATAGCGGCGGCCTTCGACGTCCCAGATCTCCGAATTTTCGGCGCGATCGGCATAGATCTGAGTGGTCATGCCGACGCCGCGGGAAATCGACTGGTTCTTGCGTTCGGAAATGGCTGAATTTGTCATCGTACCCCTCGCCGGGCCGGCGCCCGCTCTCGTTTGATGGCTGTTGAGACTCTTCTGGGCTTATTTCAGTTTTTCCTCAAGTTGGCACCGCCGCCGGGCGATTGGGCCTGCCGGTCGGCGTCAGCAACCGAACGCCCGTCGCTCATGCCGTCCTGACAAACCCCTCGCTCGCCCTCAGCAGATTGCGCGTGTAGTCCTTGGTGACGCGGCGCTCGACAAGGTCGCCGGCGGCGAGGTGCTCGACCGCCTCGCCGTTCTGCATCACCATCAGCCGCTCGCACGTATGGGTGATGATGGCGAGGTCGTGGCTGACCATCAGGAAGGTCAGCTTGCGGCGCCGCCGGATCTCCTCCAACAGGTTGAGCACTTCGGCCTGTACGGAAGCGTCGAGCGCCGACGTGGGTTCGTCGAGCAGCAGGATCGAGGGTTCGAGGATCAGGGCGCGGGCGATCGCGACGCGCTGGCGCTGGCCGCCCGACAGTTGATGCGAATAGCGGAAGCGGAATCCGGTTCCCAGGCCGACCTCGTCCAGCGCCCGCTGGATGCGCTTTTCACCGTCAGCGAAGCCGTGAATGGCGAGTGGCTCCTGCAGCAGGCGGTCGACGGTCTGGCGCGGGTGCAGCGAGCCGTACGGGTCCTGGAAGACCATCTGCACCTCGCGATAAAACGCCTTGTCGCGGCGCGCGCCGAGCGTTTTGCCGTTGACGGTAATGGTGCCTGATGCGGCCGGCGCCAGGCCGGCGATTGCCCTGAGAAGGGTCGACTTGCCGGAGCCGGATTCGCCGACGAGGCCGAACGATTCACCGGATTGCACCTCGAGGCTGACGCCTTTCAGCGCGCGGAAGCGGTCGAACATCACCTCCAGCCTGTCGACGGAAAGGGCTGCCGTCATGCCGCCCACTCCGGCTTGCGGTCGAGCACCGGCAACGGGTGGCGGTCGGCGCCGATCTTGGGCATGCAGTTGAGCAGGCCGCGTGTATAGGGATGCTGGGCGCGGCCGAGTTCGGAGGCCTTGAGCTGTTCGACCACCTTGCCGGCATACATGACGATGACACGATCGCAGAAGGACGAGACCAGGCGCAGGTCGTGCGAGATGAAGATCAGCCCCATGCCGCGCTCGCTGACCAGCCGGTCGAGGATGCCGAGCACGTCGAGCTGCACGGTGACGTCGAGCGCCGAGGTCGGCTCGTCGGCGATCATCATCTCCGGCCCGGCGATCAGCATCATGGCGATCATGGCGCGCTGGCCCATGCCGCCGGAAACCTCATGCGGATGCAGGTCGAAGACACGGACCGGATCGCGGATCTGCACAGCCTCCAGCATGGCAAGCGCGCGCTCGCGGGCTTCGGCCTTGGAGACCTTCTCATGCGTGCGCAGCGTCTCGACGATCTGGCGGCCGATGCTCATCACCGGGTCCAGCGAATATTTCGGATCCTGCAGGATCATGGCGATACGCTTGCCGCGCAGCGCCCGGCGCTCGCGCGGCGAGGCGGCCAGCAGGTCGATGCCGTCGAAAGCGAGCGTCTTCGCGGTCACCTCGGCCTGCGGCGGGGTCACTCCCATGATGGCGCGGCCGGTCTGCGATTTGCCCGATCCGCTCTCGCCGACGATGCCGAGCCGCTCGCGGCCGAGCGAGAAGGAAACGCCGCGCACCGCCTCGATCAGGCCGGTGCGCGTCGGGAAGGTAACGCGCAGGTCGTCGACTTCGAGAAGCGTGCTCATTGGTCACCGCTTCGGGGATCGAGCGCGTCGCGCAGGCCGTCGCCGAGCAGGTTGAAGCCGAGGCTGACGATGAGGATGGCAAAGCCCGGCGCGCCCGCCACCCACCACTGGTCGAGCACGAAGCGGCGGCCCGATGCGATCATCGCGCCCCATTCCGGCAGCGGCGGCTGCGCGCCGAGACCGAGGAAGCCGAGACCGGCGGCGGTCAGGATGATGCCGGCCATGTCGAGCGTCACCCTGATGATCAGCGAGGAGATGCAGAGCGGCATTATGTGGCGAAGCACGATGCGGAACGGCGAGGCGCCCATCAGCTGCACCGCCTTGATGTAATCGGAATTGCGCACCGTGAGCGTTTCGGCGCGCGCAATGCGGGCATAGGGCGGCCACGAGGTGATGGCGATGGCGAGCACGGCGTTTTCGATGCCGGGGCCGAGCGCGGCGACGAAGGCCAGCGCCAGGATCAGCTTCGGAAAGGCGAGAAAGATGTCGGTGATGCGCATCAGGATCGCATCGGTCCAGCCGCCGGCATAGCCGGCGACGGTGCCGACCAGCAAGCCGATGGGCGCGGCGATGATGGCAACCAGAATGACGACGTACAGTGTCCAGCGCGAGCCGAAGATGATGCGCGAATAGATGTCGCGGCCGAGATCGTCGGTGCCGAACCAGTGCGCGGCACTCGGCGCCAGCAGCCGCGAGCCCTTAAGGTCGCCGAATGTCGGCGAATAGGGCGCCAGCACATCGGCGAAGGCCGCGACCACCAGTAGGGCGATGATGATGAGCAGGCCGGCAAACGCCAGCCGGTTGGCGGAGAAGCGCCGCCAGGCCACGTAGGCGCGGCCGAGCCTTGCCTGCACGCGCGACGCCGGCCGCTCGCTGAGCAGCCAGTCGCGGCGGGTTTGAATCGCTTCCGTGCTCATCCTGCCTTCGTCCTCATCCTGCCTTGGTCCTGGGATCGAGCACCCGGTAGAGCAGGTCGGAGAATAGATTGATGGCGATGAAGACCGAGCCAATGATGATGGTGCCGCCGAGCACGGCATTCATGTCGGCGTTCTGCAGCGAGTTGGTGATGTAGAGGCCGATGCCCGGCCACGAAAACACCGTCTCGGTCAGCACCGAGCCTTCGAGCAGCCCGGCATACGACAGAGCGATCACCGTAACCATCGGCACCGCGGCGTTGCGCAGCGCGTGACCCCAGATGATGCGCGTTTCGGACAGGCCCTTGGCTCGTGCCGCGACGATATATTCCTGGGTGAGTTCGTTCAGCATGAAGGAGCGCGTCATGCGGCTGATATAGGCGAGCGAGAAATAACCGAGCAGCGAGGCCGGCAGGATGATGTGGCGGAAGGCATCGGCAAATACGTCCCACTGCCGCTGCCAGAGTGCATCCAGCAGGTAAAAGCCGGTAATCGGCGTGAAGGTGTATTCGTAGACGACATCGAGGCGGCCGGGAAAGGCGACCCATTGCAGCTTGGCGTAGAACAGAACCAGCGCCAGCAGCCCCAGCCAGAAGATCGGCACGGAATAGCCGACAAGGCCGATGATCCGCACGACCTGGTCGATGACGCTGCCGCGCCGCACCGCGGCCAGCACGCCAAGCGGCACGCCGATCACCGAACCGATCAATGTTCCCAGCGTCGCCAGTTCGAGCGTCGCGGGAAAGGCGCGGCGGATATCGGTCATCACCGGATTGGTGGTCAGCACCGAGGTGCCGAAATCACCGTTCAGGGCATGTTTGACATAGATGTAGAACTGCTCGACCAGCGGCAGGTCGAGGCCCATCTCGCGGCGCGTTCGTTCGACGACATTGGCCGGCGCCCGGTCGCCGAGCACCGCCAGCACCGGGTCGATCGGGATGACACGGCCGATGAAGAAGGTCACCGCGAGCAGACCGAGATAGGTCGTTATCGCGATGACCAGGAACCGGGCGATCGATGAGGCCACGGCAACGGCGCGGGCGCCGCCGCGCCCTGCCGTCACTTCGCTTTCAGCCACACTCATACGGCGCGTCCGCCGGCGTCACTCCTTCGAGACGGGGCCGACGAAGTTGGTGTCGAAGCTCGGGCCGAGCGCAAAGCCCTTGAGGTTCTTGCGCAGGCCGGCCACTTCCAGCTGCTGGTGGATGATGACGAAAGGACTGGTGTCGAGGATCTTCTTCTCGAGATCCTGGTACATTGTGGCGCGCTTGGCCGCGTCCTTCTCGAGCAGGGCGGCCTCCGTTTGCTTGGTCAGGTCCGGAATGTCCCAGGCGTTGCGCCAGGCCAGCGTCTTGGTCTTGCCTTCATCCGAATTGTCCGGGTTGCTGGCAAAGGTCTGCGCATTGGAATTCGGGTCGAAATAGTCCTGGCCCCACTGGCCGATATAGATGTCGTGGTTTCGGGCGCGGTATTTGGTCAGCGTCTGCTTGCCGTCGCCGGGGATGATCTCCAGCTTGATGCCGGCCTGTCCCAGCGTCTGCTGGATCGATTCGGCCATGCCTGTCTCCGGCTGTCTGCTGCGCACGTCCATGGTGACACTGAAGCCGTCGGCGAGACCCGCCTTGGCAAGCAGTTCCTTGGCCTTGGCGACATCGAATTTGAACGGATTCTCGTCCAACTCGCCGAGCACGCCCTTGGGCAGGAAGGTCTGATGGATCTCGCCGATGCCCTTGAGGATGGTCGAGCTCAATGCATCATAATCGACAAGATATTTGAAGGCCTGGCGAACCTCGGGCTTGGCGAGGTTCGGATTCTTCTGATTGAGGCTGATGTAAAAGACCGTGCCCTTGGGGGCTGAGGTGGTGGTGAGGTCGGCATTCTTGGCAATCGCGTCGAGGTCGTTCGGCTCGAGATTGCGGGCGACGTCGATATCGCCGGCTTCCAGCGCCAGGCGCTGGCCCGAGCTTTCCTTCATGTTGCGATAGATGACACGGGCAAGCTTGGCCTTCCCGCCGTAGTAATTGTCGTTGCGCTCCATAACAACGGCCTCGTTGGCCCGCCATTCGCGCAACTTGAAGGCGCCGGAGCCGGCATAGCCGGTCTTCAGCCAGGCATTGCCGAAGTCATTGTCCCATTTGTAGTCGGCGCTGGGCGTGACCGCGGCGACATGCTCCTTGACCAGCTTGGCGTCGACGACCGAGGCGACAGTCGCCGACAAGCAGTTCAGCACGAAGCTCGGCGCATAGGCCTTGTCGACGGTGAACTGGAACGTCGTATCATCAACAGCCTTGGCCTTCTCGGTGACGTTGCCGCCATCGATGCCGAACTGGCCGATAATAAAGGCCGGGCTCTTGTCGAGCTTGATGGCGCGCTCGAACGAATAGGCGACGTCCGCCGCCGTGATCGGATTGCCGGAAGCGAATTTGAGGCCGGGCTTGAGCTTGAATGTGTAGGTCAGGCCATCGTCGGAGACGCTCCAGCTTTCCGCGAGATCGCCCTTGACCTTGGAGGTGTCGCTGAGGTCGAGGCGCACCAGAAGATCGTAGGTGTTGCCGGTGATTTCGGCGGTCGACAATTCGAATGCCTCGCCCGGATCCATGGAGATGATGTCGTCGATGGCGAAACCTTCGACCAGCGTGTCGGCGGGCGTGACCGCGAAGGCAGGCGCAGCGGCCAGAAGCAGCGCGGACATGGCCGCGCCCGCGAGCAAGAAGCGGGAGCGTAGAGCAAACTTTTCCATCATCATTTTAACTGTTCCCTGTTTTTGTTGACCTGAGTTCCCGGCTCAGGGTTGTGGCATTTTCTTGCCGCGTCGAACGGTGATCCCCGGACCATTGTCTTGGCAATTTTTGTGCAGTTCCGGCTCACCATATCCGGCGGTTTCGAGCGCGGCAACGAGCATTTGCAGAACGGTCGATTGGGCCAGACCGGCGGTGCGAAAACCCGGCTATTTCAGCGCGGTAACCAGGTCGGCGTCGGGAAAGCAGGTAGCGGAACGGCCGTTTCTGGCCTGCCATTTGCCGATCGAGCGGCGCGTCTTGAAGCCGGGCAGGCCGTCGGCGCTGCCGACATCATAACCCTTTGCCTCCAGCGCCCGCTGCAGGGCGGCGATGTCGGAGCGGTAGAGCCCGCCGACCGCGCCCCAATTGCCCGAGAAATTGCTGTCGCCATGGGCGATGCGATCGGCGCCATGGCCGATAAACAAGGCATAGAGATCGCTGGTGTTATACTGCTTCAGCACGTAGAAATTGGGCGTAACGATGAAGGCCGGGCCGCTGCGGCCGGCCGGCATCAAAAGAAAGCCCTCGGCTTTCAGTTCGCTCGCCGGGAACGGTTTACCCGACACACGCCTGATACCCATATCAGCCCATTGCGAAATCTTCTTGCCCTGGTCCGGACCTTCGAGCGAGCACGAGACGCTGTCCGGCACCGTCACCTCGAAGCCCCAGCCGCGGCCCCTCACCCAGCCATAATGCACGAGATAATTGGCGATCGATGCCAGTATGTCGGGCGTCGAATTCCAGATGTCCGTGCGGCCGTCGCCGTCGAAATCGACGGCATGCTTCAGGAACGACGTCGGCATGAACTGCGGCTGGCCGAGCGCACCGGCCCAGGACGATTTTATCGCGCCGACCGGGGCAAGCCCGCGCTCGACGATCCCGAGCGCCGCCAGCAGCTCGGTGCGGAAGAATTCTTTCTTCGTCGACATGAACGCCTTGGTGCCCAGCACCTCGAAGGCGTCGTAGGGCAGCTTTGCCGCACCGAAGCCGCTCTCACGGCCCCAGATCGCCAGCAGCACTTCGCCGGGCACGCCGTAGCGCTTCTCGATCGCGGCCAGCGTGCTGGCGTTGGCCGCCTCGCGGGTGCGGCCGCCGGCGGTCACCGCACGAACTATCTTTTCGGCGAAATAGGCGCCGGGCGAACCGAACTCGGCCTGATGCTGCTTCCGCGGCGTCGTCGCCCTCTCGCCCGGTAGCACCAGGTCGGGCAGCTTGAGGTTCGGCTTGACGCCGTCGAAGGCGGCATCGAAGGTTTTCCTGGAGATGCCTTTGGCATTGGCTTCGGGCCAGAGGTCGTTGCCAAGCCAGGCGCGGAACTGGTCGTCGATTTTTGCCGCGGAGACGGGGGTGGCGAGGAGGAACGCGGCAAGTGCGGCGAGAAGAAACGCGACGGCTATTTTGTGAAAGCAGCGATCCGTCCCACCCCCCTCTGTCCTGCCGGACATCTCCCCCGCAAGGGGGGAGATTGGCTGTCGCCTCTGCTTCCGCCAATTTTCGACGTTGAAAGATTGGCGGCGAGATTGACGCTGCCGATCTCCCCCCTTGCGGGGGAGATGTCCGGCAGGACAGAGGGGGGTGTGACAGAGTGCCCGCCTTAAAAAATGCGCAGCAGCCATCATCCGCACTCTCCCCGCCACTCGCCTCAAAACGCCGTCCGCGAGCGCAGTGCGGCGGCCAGCGTGCCTTCGTCGAGATAATCGAGCTCGCCGCCGACCGGAACGCCATGCGCCAGCCGCGTCACCTTGATGTCGAAGCCGGAAAGCTGGTCGGTGAGGTAGTGCGCGGTGGTTTGGCCCTCGACCGTGGCGTTGACGGCGAGGATCACTTCCTTGACTTCGCCGCCGGCGACGCGATCGACCAGCGAACGGATGTTGAGCTCATCAGGACCTATGCCGTCGAGCGGCGACAGCGTACCGCCGAGCACATGGTAGCGCACGTTCATGGCAGTCGCCCGCTCCAGCGCCCATAGGTCGGCCACGTCCTCGACGACGATGAGCGTGGTGGGGTCGCGACGCGCGTCGGTGCAGATCATGCATGGGTCTGAGGTGTCGACGTTGCCGCAGGTCGAGCAGATGCGCACCTTGTCGACCGCCTCGCCCATGGCGGCGGCGAGCGGCGCCAGCAGCTGTTCCTTCTTCTTGATGAGGTGGAGCGCGGCGCGGCGTGCCGAACGCGGGCCAAGCCCCGGCACCTTGGCCAGCAACTGGATCAGGCGTTCGATCTCGGGACCGGCGATTCGCTTCGACATCGCACCGGTTTAGACCATGATCCCGAAAAGTGGAAACCGGTTTTCGGAAAAGATCATGGTCAAACAAGACGATAGAGCCCCATTCCGATCTATCGGAATGGATCAGGCTCTAGGATTTTTCAACGGGTTTTGGAACACTGCTGAGGCGCGGGATGTTCGATGCGCAAAGAGGCAATCGCTTTAGGTTTGTGCCGCCCCTCATTGCCCTGCCGGGCATTTCTCCCCGTATAGTGACGGGGAGAAAGGGCCGACCGTGACCCTCGGCACCCTTTTTTGCGACGCCGGAAATTGGCGAAATCCTTGGCAACAGCGTCCTTCTCCCCGTCACTATGCGGGAGAAGATGGCGGCAGCCAGATGAGCGGCGGCGACGTTGACCGTCTCAGTTTTCTTCCAGCGGCCGGGTCTGGCCGGCGATCATCGCGCCGATGGCGTCGGTGTTCTCGGGCGTCGCCTCGAACGACATTGTCGGCTCTGCCGGCGCTGCCTCGAAGGAGGTGACAGGCCGTGCGCTCGCGGTCCCACCGAAACGGGCCGCATCGGGCTCCTGCATTGGTTCTTGCAGTGCCACCAGCACCGGCTTCTCTTGGGTCGACTTCTCTTGGGCTGCCCCCTCCGGGGTCGCCATCCCGGCAGTCGCCCTTGTCTGCTTTGCCGGCTGCGATGCGGCGGCGGTCACATAGGTCGCCTTGGCGAATGTCGGCTTGGCGTCGCGCGCCGGCTCGGCCGAGGCGACAAGTATGGCCTGAGCGGCAGGCGCTTGCGGCTTGGCCTGGGCCACGGCGACCACCGGTTCGTCCGGCAGCGGCTGCCAGTTGCGGCCGCGCTTTTCATAGAAGGCATTGCCGCCGGCGACCATGGTGTAGTGCATGTTCTTGTAGGGGAAGCGCAGGCCGGCGGTGTGGAAGTACATCGTGTTCTTCAGCTTGGCTTTGCGCTCGCCCTTGAGCACCGCCGCGGCGGCTTCCTCGACATCGGGCATCGCCTTCGAATTCATCGGCCGCGTCATGACGCCCGGCGCGAATTGGCCGCGCTCGCCAACGACCTGGCAGATGGTGTTGCCATGCTTGCCGGACCGCAGCCGGTTCATCACCACCGTGCCGACCGCAATCATGCCGTCACGGCTCGACCGGTTGGACTCGAAGAACATTGCCCGCTCCAGGCACTCCTTTTCCTTCGGCGTGGAATTGTAGGAGCGCGAGCTCAGGAAACCCGGCGTAATGGCATCGGTCAGGCTGGACATGCCGTGCGAGGCGGTCTGACTGCAAGCGGCCAAAAACAGCGGCGAGATAACGACGCCGAGCCGCAACGGCGTCTTCCATCGGGTAGAGATCAACAGGCGTCCCCTCATTCTGCTGCCAGCCCGCCCCTGGTTGCGGCAAGAATGAGACACTTTCAGGCAAAAAGATGGCTAAAGCGTTATTAAGTGTGGGGAGTTGCCTAATAGACACAGCTGGCGGAAGAGCAAGCACTGGCTGCTGCACTCTTCGGCCACTGTAACGGCATACCGATTGACTAAAAGCGCGTCGCGTTCGACCGGCTTCAGGCGACGCGCTTTACGTTCTTGTTTCGATGCATGTCGTTACCGCAAAACCGCTGCACACTTTTGCGCGACATGCATTAGCCTTAGAAGGGCAGTTTCATTCCCGGCGGGATCGGCAGTCCCGCGGTCAGCGCCTTGGTCTTTTCCTGCATGGTTTGCTCGACCTTGGTCCTGGCGTCGTTGTGGGCAGCGAGAAGCAGATCCTCGAGAATCTCGACCTCGTCCTCCTTGAACAGCGACGGGTCGATCTTCAGCGACTTCATCTCGAATTTGCCGGTCAGCGTCACGCTGACCAGGCCGCCGCCGGCCTGTCCGGTGGCTTCCAGCGTGGCGATCTCATCCTGCATGGCCTGGAACTTGGCCTGCATTTCCTTTGCCTTGCCCATCAGGCCGAGAAGATCTTTCATCGCACGGTCCTTTGCAGTTGGTGCCGGTTGTTTCAGGTTTCGTCGTCGTCTGCCGGCGGCTCGACCGGCACTTCGCCCTCGGCCGCATCGGCCTCCGGCGCGTCGGGAATGCGCACGTCGATGATCTTGGCGCCGGGAAAGCGCGCCAGGATGGCGGCGACCGTCGGATCGCTCTTGGCATCGAGGAAGGCATTTTCGCGCTTTGTCGATTCCATCTCGGCCAAGGTCTGGCCGCCCTCTTCCTTCGACAGCGACACCAGCCAGTTGCGGCCGGTCCAGGCGCGCAATTTGGCGGTCAAATCGTTGAGCAGCATCTTCGGCGCATCGTCGGTCAGGCTGACGTCGATACGGCCGGGCTCGATGCGCACCAGGCGCACGCAACGCTTGACCAGCACCTTGAAGGCCATGTCGCGCTGGGCGTCGGCAAGGGCAACAATGTCGGCCAGCGATTTCACCGCCACCGGCGGCGCCTCGACCACCGACTCCGGCGGAGCAACGAAATTGGTCGGCACCGGCTCGGGCTCGACCAGGCGCATCGACTGCGCGCCGCCATTGGCCGTCGGCATCCGCGTCTGCGCCACGGCACCGGCACCACCGCTTGCAGGCCCATGGCTTGCGGGGCCGGGGCTTGCGGGGCCGGGGCTTGCCGGCGCGCCATTCGCGCGCGGCGCGGAGCCGGGCAGCGAAACGCCGCTCTCCAGCGATCTCAGCGCCTCGTCCAGCGTCGGCAGGTCGGCGGCATGCGCCAACCGGATCAGCACCATCTCGGCGGCGCTGACTGGACGGTTGGAAGTCTGCACCTCGGGAATGCCTTTCAAAAGCATCTGCCATGTCCGCGACAGCACCTTGACCGACAGCGTCCTGGCGAAATCGGCGCCGCGCCGGCGCTCGTCCTCGGACAGCGAGGCGTCGTCGACAGCAGCCGGCACGAAGCGCAGACGGGTGACCAGATGGTTGAACTCGGCAAGGTCGGTCAGCACCGCGGCAGGATCGGCGCCGGTATCGTACTGGGCACGGAATTCGGCAAGCGCGGCGGCGACGTCGCCCTTCATGACATGTTCGAACAGGTCGACGATGCGGGCACGGTCGGCCAGGCCCAGCATGGCGCGGACCGCTTCGGCGCTGACCGCGCCGCCGCCATGGGCGATCGCCTGGTCGAGGATGGACTGCGCGTCACGCATCGAGCCTTCGGCCGCGCGGGCGATCATCGCCAGTGCATCGTCTTCGACTTCGATGCCCTCCAGACCCGCTATCCTCGCAAGGTCGGCCTTGATCATTGCCGCATCGATGCGCCTGAGGTCGAAACGCTGGCAGCGCGACAGGACGGTGATCGGCACCTTGCGGATTTCGGTGGTGGCGAAGATGAACTTGACGTGCGGCGGCGGCTCTTCCAGCGTCTTCAGCAGGCCGTTGAAGGCCTGGTTGGAAAGCATGTGCACTTCGTCGATGATGTAGACCTTGTAGCGCGCCGATACCGGGGCGTAGCGCACGCGTTCGATGATGTCCCTGATGTCGTCGATGCCGGTATGCGAGGCGGCGTCCATCTCGATGACGTCGACATGGCGGCCTTCCATGATCGCCTGGCAATGCTCGCCGAGCACGGCAAGGTCGACTGAAGGCTGGTCGACGGTCGCTGTTTTATAGTTCAGGGCCCGCGCCAGTATGCGCGCGGTCGTCGTCTTGCCGACGCCGCGCACGCCGGTCAGCATCCAGGCCTGGGCGATGCGGCCGGTGGCAAAGGCATTGGTCAAGGTGCGGACCATCGGCTCCTGGCCGATCAGTTCGGAGAAATTCGACGGTCGGTATTTGCGCGCCAGCACGCGATAGGCGGCAGGCTTGTCCGATTTCCCGGCGTCGTTTCCGGCTTCGCTCATTCGCCCGTTAAGCTCCAAGGGCTGCCACTGGAGGCGGCCGATTCCTGCGCATAGTTTCGCCCGCACGGCTTGGCGCCGTCAATGTCGGGGCAAAAGGCGAAGAGGCGGGAGGCTGGAACAATGACCCGTTCCGGGCTCGTTAGGGCTGCTTCCTTCCGGACCTGACCCGGTTGGCGAGTGGACCGTCCACCACCAACCTCCCGGCCTCCATATCGGCAATCCGGCGATGAAATGCAAGTGCGGATGATAGGGGTCGTGCGCGACGGCGAAAGCTGAAACCAAAAACCCGCCTCGGCGGGCGGGTCGTTGGTGCGAATAATCACCATAGCGACATTAGTAGCATAGCTGCCGGCACAAAGCAAGAACAAAATGTGGCTGCGGTCAAAATTGTCGACCTCGGCGGGGCAGCGCCAACCGTATGCAATGCCCTGGTCCTCGGTTCTTCGCGCACAATCAGCGCCACGACGGCCAATGTTGCTTGCTGCCCCTTGCGGCCCCCCGGTAGCCGCTCTAGCGTCGATAAAGTTCAAAAAACGTCAAAATGCGAGGGAAACGCCGATGCTGCCGGGCCTCAAGGCAGGATTCACGCTTGACGCTCAGCTGGAAGCCGACAGCGAACAGCTGATGTGGCTCGGCCTGTGCGAATTGCGCGTCATGAACGACCGCCGCTGGCCGTGGCTGCTGCTGGTGCCGCAGCGGCCGGGCATCGAGGAAATCCACGACATGACGCCGCTCGACCAGGCGATGCTGACCTTCGAGACCAACATGGTGGCGCTGGCGCTGAAGCGGGTGACCGGCTGCACCAAGATCAACACCGGCGCGCTCGGCAACATCGTGCGGCAGTTGCACGTGCATGTTATCGCGCGCTCGGAAGGCGATCCCGGCTGGCCCGGCCCGGTGTGGGGGCACGGCCTGCGCGAGCCCTACCAGCGCTCCGACATTCGCAAGTTTGCGGAAAAGATCAAGGCAGCGCTATAAGCCTCTCCCGTGTCCATCTTGAACCTTCCCGAGTCCCCATGAGCTTTAGCCTGTTTGACGCGCCCTTGCGCGAGCCGAGCCAGTTCGTCGGCTTCGCCGGCAACATCATCGACCGGCAATCCGAAAACCGCGCCGACGATTCCGTCGAAAAGGCGCTCGCCGATCCGACGACTCGGCTTTTGCTGATGCATGGCGGCCGGCTCTATCTGAAGCTTGCGCAAGACGCATTCGATCCCTGGTTCGGCGTGGCCGAAAGCCGGCCGCTCGAGGCATCGCTCGAAAACGGCGTCCTGCTCGGTTTTTCCGAAAGTGGCCCGGTGCTGGCGGTGCCGGCCGCGGTCGAGCCCGAGCAGCTTCCCGAGACGATCAAGGCGATCGACTATCGCTCGGTCTATATGCAGGGGCTGATCGACGAAGCGGCGGCCGGCGCGCTGGCGCAAGGGGCGGCGCTGCTCGCCTGGCATGCCAGCCATCGCTTCTGCAGCAAATGCGGCACCGAAGCCGAGATGCGGGCCGGCGGCTACAAGCGGCATTGCCCGGCCTGCGGTACGGAGCACTTTCCGCGCACCGACCCGGTGGCGATCATGCTGACGGCGACGCGCGAAAAATGCCTGCTCGGCCGCGGCCGGCATTTCGGGCCCGGCATGTATTCGGCGCTCGCCGGTTTCATCGAGCCGGGCGAGACGATCGAGGCGGCGGTGCGCCGCGAAACGCTGGAGGAAGCCGGCATCCGGCTCGGCCGCGTCGTCTACCACGCCAGCCAGCCCTGGCCGTTTCCCTATTCGCTGATGATCGGCTGCTTCGGCGAACCGCTCAACGACGACATCCACCCCGACCTCAACGAGCTGGAAGACTGCCGCTGGTTCTTTCGCGACGAGGTGCTGTCGATGCTGGCCAGGGAACATCCGGGCGGCCTGGTGACGCCGCCGAAAGGGGCGATCGCCTATAACCTGATCCGCGCCTGGGCCGACAGCGCGTGACACGAAGACATCGCAGGAGCAAAAAATGATCCGTCACACCGTCGTGTTCACGCTAAAACACCCGCCGCACTCGCTTGAGGAAAAAAGGTTCCTCGCCGATGCCAAGAGGATCCTCACGGCGATAAAGGGCGTCACGCATTTCGAGCAGTTGCGGCAGGTCAGCCCCAAGAACGAGTACCGCTTCGGCTTCTCGATGGAGTTCGCCGATCAGCGGGCTTACTCCGGCTACAACGATCATCCCGACCACGTCGCCTTCGTCCGCGACCGCTGGATCCCCGAGGTCGAGGCGTTTATGGAGATCGACTACGTGCCGCTCGGCTGGGGCTGAGACGGGGAAGCGGCGCTCCAAAAAATCAATACCCCGCGTCGCGGTCCACCACATTTTCCAGCGCTTCGCCGCGCTCGAAGGCGTCCATCTGGCGCAGCATGATCGGCGCCAGGTGGACCGGATCGGAAGTTGCCGCCGCATGCGGCGTCACGAACACTTTAGGATGGTTCCATAGTGGGCTGGTCTTCGGCAGCGGCTCGACCTCGAACACGTCGAGGCTGGCTTCCTTCAGCGTGCCGTCGTCCAGTGCGCGCAGAATGTCGGCGTCCTTCTGCAGCCTGCCGCGCCCGGCATTGATCAGCACCGCGCCGCCGAGGCCGTTGCGCTTGCGCAGCTCCTTCAGCACGCCGTGGTTGATGATGCCGTGCGTCTGCGGCGTCAGCGGCAGAAGCACCACCAGGATGTCGGTAGCGTTGAGGAACGGGATCAGGCCGGCCTCGCCCGCATAAGTCGAGACACCTTGCATCGGCCGATCGCTGCGCGACCAGCCATTGACCGGAAAGCCGAGCGACAACAGCACCGACGCCGCCGCGCGGCCGAGCGTGCCGAGCCCCATAATGCCGACCGAGATGTCGCTGGCCGGCCGCTGCTGCGGTTCGTGCCAGATCTTCTTCTGCTGCTGGGCGCGGTAGAGCATGCCCTGGCGATGGTGGTCGAGCACCCGCCAGACGACGTATTCGGTCATGTACTGGGTCAGGTTGTCGGCCACCACCTTGACGACCGGAACGTCGGGCAAGGTGGGATCGGCGAAGATGTGGTCGACGCCGGCGCCGATCGAGAAGATGGCGCGCAGATTGGGCAGCGACGACAACAGGTTCGGCCGCTGTTTCCACACCACCGCATAGGTGATCGACGGATCGGCGGCGCCATTCGGCTCGAGCACCACTTCGCGCTCCGCCGACAGCAGTTCGCGCCAGCGCAGCGGATGAATACCGGTGAGGGCAAGCAGGATGCGGCCTTTTTCCATTGCGGATTGTTTTTCCTTTTTACCAACAGCGTTCGCGTCCCGACGTGCAAGGGCGCGGCAGCGTTTTGATTTTGTGCATGATCTCTGGCGAAAATCTACTCGCTAACGATGCCGACCGGCGCCGTTTCGATCTTGAAGGCGGCCGAGATCAACGCCTTTGTATAGTCGGTCCGCGGGTTGCCAAAAATCTGTTCGGAAGGTCCGGCTTCGACGATCCTGCCATTGCGCATGACGATGACTTCATTGGCGAGCGCGCGGATGACCCTCAGATCGTGGCTGATGAAGAGATAGGCGAGGTCGTGCTTGGCCTGCAGGCTGCGCAAGAGGTCGACGACCTGCGCCTGCACGCTCATGTCGAGCGCCGAGGTCGGCTCGTCCAGCATGACGAAGCGCGGGTTGAGCACCATGGCGCGCGCGATGGCGACGCGCTGGCGCTGGCCGCCGGAGAATTCGTGCGGATAGCGGTTGCGCGTCGCCGGATCGAGGCCGACTTCCTGCAGCACGTCGACGACACGCTCGTCGCGCGCATCGGGCGACAGTTTCGGCTCGTGGATCTTCAACCCTTCCTCGATGATCTCGGCGACCGACATGCGCGGGCTGAGCGAGCCGAACGGATCCTGGAAGACGATCTGCAGTTCGCGCCGCAGCGGCCGCATTTCGTTGAAGGATAGCTGATCGATGCCGCGTCCGTTGAACTGGATATTCCCGGTCGACGAGATCATCCTGGCCAGCGCCAGGCCGAGCGTCGTCTTGCCTGAGCCGGATTCGCCGACGACGCCAAGCGTCTGACCGGCCCGCACGGTGACGTCGATGCCGTCGACCGCCTTCACATTGTCGACGGTGCGCCGGAAGAAGCCCTTCTTGATCGGAAACCAGACCTTGACGTCGTTGCCGACCATCACTGGCTTGGCGGCCTGATTGGCCGCCGGCGGCTTGCCCTTCGGCTCGGCGGCAAGCAGATGCCGGGTGTAGGCGTGCTGCGGATTGGCGAATATCTCCTTGGTCGGGCCGGTCTCGACGATCTTGCCCTTGGTCATCACGCAGACCCGGTCGGCGATCTTCCTGACGATGCCGAGATCGTGGGTGATGAACAGCATCGACATGTTCTTGCGGCTTTTCAGGCCGGCGAGCAATTCGAGGATCTGCGCCTGGACGGTGACGTCGAGCGCCGTCGTCGGCTCGTCGGCGATCAACAGTTCAGGCTCGTTGGCCAGCGCCATGGCGATCATGACGCGCTGGCGCTGGCCGCCGGAAAGCTGGTGCGGATAGGCGTCGAGCCGCTTCTCCGGTTCGCGGATGCCGACCTCGTGCAGAAGTTCCAGCGTGCGCGCCTTGGCGGTGCGATCGCCCAGGCCCTGGTGCAATTTCAGCACCTCGACGATCTGCTGCTCGATCGTGTGCAGCGGGTTGAGCGAGGTCATCGGCTCCTGGAAGATCATGGTGATCTTGTTGCCGCGCACGCGGCGCAAGTCTCTCTCGTCCGTGGCCAGCAGGTCGGCGCCGAGGAACAGTATCTTTCCCGAGGGGTGGCTGGCGGTCGGATAGGGCAGCAGCTTCAGCACCGACAGCGCGGTGACCGACTTGCCGGAGCCGGATTCGCCGACCAGCGCCACCGTCTCGCCCTTGGCAAGGTCGAAGGAAATATGGTCGACGGCGATCGACTGGTTGCCGCCTTGCGTGAAGGCGACGCTGAGGTCTCGTACGGAAAGGAGAGGGGCGGTCATGGCTCAACTTCCGCGACAACCCTGTCCAAGGCGGAAATTTCCGGTCGTATGATCGAAATTTTGGCTGCCATTTGAGGGGGGACGAGACGATTTGGTGCGATAGAATAGGTCTCTTTCAATCTCGTGTCCGCGGTCAGAAATTGTGTGCAGCCGAAGTGCATCGCTGTGGAAAGATGGATCGCGTCCGGTAATCTCAAGGAAAGGAATTCCGAACGCAACTGTGCTGCGTGCCAGAGAACCTCGCGAGTTATCGCCCCAATTGAGATGAAGGCATTGCCGATTGAAATATTGTCGTAGAGTTCGATCAGTCGATCATTGTTCTTTCTCATCAAGGGATCGACCATCAACTCTGCGAGCACGATCTCACTCGTCGCCAAGAAAAGCTGCTTTCTGCCGTCGTTCAGTGAAATGAGCTGAAGCAGTTTTTTTGCAAGCGCATCGTTGTTTTCAAAGGCATAGATGAAAATGTTGGTGTCGACATAAAGCCGGACTGCAGCCATCAATCCTCCCACTCATCGCGGAGGGCACGAACACGCGCGACAGCCTCGTCGAGGCTTGTTCCCGGCGCGTTGGCCTGAGCATTCCGCATGAGTTCAAGCAATTGTTCGCGGCCAAGAGGCCTGTTGGCCTCCTCTTCCACTGTCACTTTGACCGAGGCGCTCGGAGCTATGCCCCTTCGCAGTTCATCCGGGAGCTTCGATGCCGGGTAGTGTTGTTCAAGGATGACCCTATTCATAACCCTTTCCTTCCCCGACGTGCGGCTTGACGGACTGAACCGACGCCAACACCGTCATGGGTCCGGGTTCGCTCGATATCGGCCGGAATATAACATGCCGAATGCCAGCCCGCATCGCTCTCATCTGAACGTCTTGCGCGGATCGAAAGCGTCGCGGGTGGCCTCGCCGACGAAGACCAGCAGCGACAGCATCAGCGAGATGACGACGAAGCCGGAAATGCCGAGCCATGGCGCGTTGAGATTGCGCTGTGCCTGCTTCAACAACTCGCCGAGCGAGGCGGAGCCGGGCGGCAGGCCGAAGCCGAGATAGTCGAGCGAGGTCAGCGTCGAAATCGAGCCGCTAAGCAGGAAGGGCAAGAAGGTCAGCGTCGCCACCATGGCATTGGGCAGCAGATGCCGAAACATGATGGTGATGTTAGACACGCCAAGCGCGCGCGCCGCGTTGACATATTCGAAGTTACGGGCGCGCAGGAACTCGGCCCTTACCACGCCGACCAGTGCCACCCAGGAAAACAGCAGCATCAATCCGAGCAGGATGAAGAAGCCGGGCGGCAGGATGGCGGCGACGATCAAGAGCAGATACAGCACCGGGATGGCCGACCAGATCTCGATGAAGCGCTGGAACAGAAGGTCGGTCCAGCCGCCGAAATAGCCCTGCAAGGCGCCGGCCGCCACGCCGATCAGCGCCGAGCCGGCAGTCAGGACCAGGCCAAACAGCACCGAGACCCTGAATCCGTAGATGACGCGCGCCAGCACGTCGCGGGCCTGGTCATCGGTGCCCAGCCAGTTCCAGTTGCCGACGTTGCAGTTGGGGTCCGCTTCGCCTTTCGGATACTGGTTGCAGCGCGTCTTCTTGTCGTAGAGCCAGGATGGCTTGGTCGGTGCTGCTTCGGGAATGGCATTGTTGACGGTCTGGTAGGAGTAGCGCACCGGTGGCCAGATCATCCAGCCATTGGCGTCGATCTCGTCCTGGATGACCGGGTCGCGGTAGTCGGTGACCGCATAGAAGCCGCCGAATTTCTCCTCGGGATAGGCGACCAGGACCGGAAACAGGATCTCGCCCTTGTAGGAGGCGATGATTGGCCTGTCGTTGGCGATCAGTTCGGAAACCAGCGACAGCACGAACAGGAACAGGAATATCCACAACGACCAGTAGCCGCGCCGGTTGGACTTGAAGTTCTGCAGGCGCCGCTGGTTGAGCGGCGACAGAAAGGGCCGCGCGATCCGAGGCGGCGCCGTTTCGGCTGTGGCCTGCGCCATCAGACGTCTCTCCGCTCGAAGTCGATGCGCGGATCGACCCAGGTATAGATCAGATCGGACAGCAGCCCGACGAACAGGCCAAGCAGCGAGAAGATGTAGAGATTGGCGAAGACCACCGGATAATCGCGCTGCACCACCGAGTTGAAGCCGAGCAGACCGAGGCCGTCGAGCGAAAAGATGTTCTCGATCAGCAGCGAGCCGGTGAAGAAGGCCGAGATGAAGGCGCCGGGAAAACCGGCGATGACGATCAGCATGGCGTTGCGGAAGACGTGGCCGTAGAGCACCTGCCGCTCCGACAGGCCCTTGGCGCGGGCGGTGACGACATATTGCTTGCGGATTTCCTCGAGGAAGGAATTCTTGGTCAAAAGCGTCGTCGTGGCGAAGGCCGACAATACCAGCGCGGTCAGCGGCAAGGTCATATGCCAGAAATAGTCGACGATCCGCGCCGGCCACGACAGCTGGTCCCAATTGTCGGAGGTGATGCCGCGCAGCGGAAACCAGTCCCAGAACGAGCCGCCGGCAAACAGCACCATCAGCAATATGCCGAACAGGAAGCCGGGAATGGCGTAACCGACGATGACGACGCCGCTGGTCCAGACGTCGAAGGTGGAGCCGTCCTTGACCGCCTTGCGGATGCCGAGCGGGATCGAAATCAGATAGGACAAAAGCGTGATCCACAGCCCGATCGAGATCGACACCGGCATCTTTTCCAGGATCAAGTCGAGCACCGAAATGTCGCGGAAGTAGCTGTCGCCGAAATCGAAGCGGAGATAGTTCCACAGCATCATGCCAAAGCGCTCGAGCGGCGGCTTGTCGAAGCCGAACTGCTTCTCCAGCTTCTTGATGAATTCCGGATCGAGCCCTTGCGCGCCGCGGTATTTCGAGCCGACGTCGCCGGCCACATCGAAATTGGCGCCGCCGGCATCACCGCCGCCGCCACCGAGGCGATCGCTGCCGCCCTGGTTGGTCAGCCTGGCGATGACCTGCTCGACCGGCCCGCCAGGCGCGAACTGGATGACGGCGAAGGACACCGCCATGATGCCGAACAGGGTCGGGATCATCAACAGGATGCGGCGCAGTATATAGGCGCCCATCAGTTTTTACCCTCCTTAGGGAGGACCACTGTGGCTGGGGGTGCCCCCGAGGCAATCGCTTCAGGCCAATTGTCGACGCCGGCGCCGCCTCTCGTTGTCCTGCCGGACATTTCTCCCCGTATAGTGACGGGGAGAAAGGGGCTGGCCGTAGTCTCGGCGCTTTTGTTGCCATGTTTGTGGTTGGCGAAATCCTCGATGAAAGCCCCCCTCTCCCCGTCGCTATACGGGGAGAGGATGCCGGCAGGCAGGTGAGGGGCGGCGCCAACGCCCGCAAGAAATTCAGCCTTTGCCAATCTTTGCCGCCTTGTCTTTGTCGAACCACCACAGCGCTTCCATCGCGAAGCCGTAGTCGGGTTTCGTTTCGTCGAAACCGAACATGTCCCAGAAGGCCACGCGGTGATTCGCCGAATACCAACTAGGAATCCAGTCCATGCGCGCGCGCAAGACCCGATCCAGCGAACGCAGCACTGTCGTCAGTTCCTGACGGTTTTTGACGCGGTCTATCGCCTCGACAAGCATGTCGATCGCCGGGTCTGCCGTGCCGGACAGATTGCGCGATCCCTGCAGGTTGGCCGAGCGTGAATGGAAGATGCCGTCCATTCCCTCCCGTGTTGGCGTCGGCGAGAACAGCACCGCCATCGCTATCATGTCGAAATCGAAGCTCGCCTGCCTGGCTTGGTGCTGTGCCGACTCGACCAGGCGGATTGAGGCGTCGAAGCCGATGGCCTTCAAATTCTCTGCCCACGGCCCATAGATGCGCACCAAACCTTCGTCGTCAGCAAGGATTTCTAACCTGAAAGTTTCGCCGGCGGCATTCTGGAAAAATTGACCGGACCGTTTCCATCCCGCGTCAGCCATCAGCTTTTGCGATGCGCGCAGCAATTTCCGGTCACGGCCGCTGCCGTCGGATGGGGGCAGAGCATAGACTTCGCCGAAGACTTCAGGCGCAAGCTTGTCGCGAAGCGGTTCCAGCAGCGTCAGTTCGTCAGGAGACGGTACGCCGGTGGCTTTGAATTCCGATCGTTCGAAATTGGATTGCGAACGATCATAGAGGCCGTAGAACAGCGATTTGTTGGTCCATTCGAAATCGAAGCACAACGCAATGGCGCGGCGCACGCGCATGTCCCGAAACCGTTCGCGCCGCTGGTTCAAGGCTGTCGCGTACATTAACGGGCGCTTTTCGGAAGGAAACTCGCGTTTAACCACCTTGCCCGCGGTGAGCGCCGGAAAATCGTAGCCGGTAGCCCATACGCGCGACGTTGCCTCTTCGCGGAAATGGACTTCGCCCTTCTTGAAAGCCTCGAAAGCCGCCTGACGGTCGCCATAGAACTCTATGCGCAGCTTGTCGAAATGGAACTGTCCTTTATTGACCGGCAGGCCGCGGCCCCAATAGTCCACGACGCGCTCGAACTCGATTGTCTGTCCCGGACGCACCAACCCGACCTTGTAAGGGCCGGATCCGAGCGGCGCCTTCATGCGGGAGCTGTCAAACGGGGCGATCGCGAAATATGCCTTGGAGAGGATCGGGAACGTTGCGACATCCAGGATGGTGCGTTCCGATTGCTTGCCCGAAAAAGTCAATCTCAGCGTTCCAGTATCGGCGGCGACGGCTTGGGTCATCTCACGGAGCGGCAGCGAGAGATCGGGATGGCCCTGATCCTTGAAAAGGGTGAACGTATATGCGGCATCCTCTGCGGTCAGCGGCGAGCCGTCATGCCAGCGCGCCTGCGGGCGCAGGGCGAACTCGAACATGTTGCGGTCCGCCGAGATCGTCACGCTTTCAGCCAGCAGTCCATAGATGGAATCCGGCTCGTCCTGTGCGCTGGTCATGAGCGAATCGAAACACATTTCCATGCGCGGCGGGGCGTCACCCTTGGGCACGAAGCTGTTCAGCGTGTTGAAGGTGTAGGGATTCTGGTTGAACACCCATTGCGATGGGCCGAAATTGAAGATGCCGCCCTTGGGCGCGTCGACATTCACATAGTCGAAATGCGGGAAATCAGGAGGATATTTGAGATCGCCGAAGGCCGACAGGCCGTGCAGTTTCACGCCGGTTGGGATCGCGGCGAAAGCCCGCCCGGGCAGCAGCGCTGCGGCCGCGGCTGCACCGCCAAGGGCGAGGAAGCCGCGACGGGGCAGCGCCGCCATCAATTGCCACTCTTGTATTTTGCCGCCAGCGCCTTTTCCTTGACCGGATCGACCCACCAGGAATCCGTGTCCACGCCTAAATAGGCAGGCTGCTTTTCAGGCATGCCGAACTTGTTCCAGTAGGCCAGCCAGACCACGGGCCTGTGCCATTGCGGCACGACATAGTAATTCCACAACAGCACCCGGTCGAGCGCATGGGTGGCAGCAACCAGATCGTCGCGGTCGGTGGCGTAGATAACGCGGTCGACCAGCGCGTCGACAATCGGATCCTTAATGCCCATCAGATTGCGTGAGCCAGGTGCGTCGGCGGCTTTTGAACTCCAGAAGTCGCGTTGCTCGTTGCCGGGCGAATCCGACTGTGGGAAGATCCCCGTCACCATGTCGAAGTCGAAGCTACGGGTGCGGTTCACATATTGACTGGGGTCAACAATGCGAAGTGCGGCATCAATACCGATCTTTCGCAAATTATCGACGTAGGGATTTGCGATGACTTCGTCTGTCGGGTCCCGTCCCAGGATCTCCAGCTTGAATTGCTGGCCCGTTTGGGCATTGACCATTTTGCCGCCCTTGATGACCCAACCAGCCTTGGCGAACAGGTCGACCGCGGACTTCAGGTATTTACGCTCCGCCTGCGGCGTGTCGTAGACCGGCAGTTTGAATTCCTCGGTGAACACTTCAGGCGGCAGCTTGTCACGATATTGCTCGAGAATCTCCAGCTCCTTGCCTTTCGGCAGGCCGCTGGACGCCAGGTTGGTGCCCTGGAAATAGCTGCTCGTGCGGGTGTTAAGACCGAAGAACAGCGTACGATTCATGCTTTCGAAATCGAGCACGTCGGTCAACGCCTCGCGTATGCGTCGATCCTGAAACTGCGGACGTCGCAGATTAAGCGCGAAACCCTGCATCGGCTCGGGCGACTCGGTCTTGAACTCCCTCTTGATGACGTCGCCTTGCTTGATCGCGGGAAAGTTATACGCCGTCGACCAGCGTCTGGAGCTGTTTTCCGCGTTGATGTCCTCAAGCCCACCCTTGGTGAATGCCTGCCAAGCCGCATTCTCATCGAGGATGTAGGTGTACCGCTTCGTGTCGAAATTCTCTCGGCCGATCTTCACCGGCAACTTGGCGGCCCAATAGTCAGGCACGCGCTGCCATACAATTTCCGAACCTGGCTTGAAGCTGGCGATCTTGTAAGCGGCCGAACCCAGCGGCGGCTCCAGCGTCGGCCGGGTGACGTCGCGCTTCTTGCCGTTGGCGTCAGTGCCATCCCACCAGTGCTTGGGCAGTACGACGAGGTCGCCGAGAATCTTGGGCAGTTCGCGATTGCCCTTCTGGCTGAAATGGAACTCGACCTCACGATCGGAGATTGCGACCGCATCGGTAACGTTCTCGAAATAACGGCTGTATTGCGGGCTGTTGGCCTTTAGCACCTGGAACGACCAGAGCACGTCGTCGACGGTGATCGGCTGGCCGTCATGCCACTTCGCCCGCGGATCGAGCCGGTAGGTCGCCGAGGAATAATCGGCCGGATATTTATAGGCTTCAGCGACCAGCGAATGGCTGGTGCTGCCTTCGTCGGTCGCCTGCTCCATTAGCGTGTCGTAGAGCAGACCGCCGCCAAAAGGGACGAAGCCAGCGGCGGCAGAACCCTGGACGATGTAGGGATTGAAGCTGTCAAACGTGCCGGGCGCCACCGAATTCAGCGTGCCGCCCTTGGGTGCATCCGGATTGATGTAATCGTAGTGCTGGAAGTTGTCGCCATATTTGGATTCGCCGATCAGCGACGAGGTCGTGCGCCATTCGTCCGCGAGGGCCGCCTGCAGGCCGCCGGCAAAAGCAGCCAGCATAAGCACCGATTTCAGAAGCGTCCGCGCTCGGCCAACCGTCATGCGTTCTCCTCTTCGCGATATAGCGCCGTCACGATAGCGTCTGGGCCCAATCTAGATCATTTGGCGGCGCTGAAAACCGCAACGGAGCGGCTTTGTCGTCGCATATGCATTTTTCCTAACGAAAAAGCCGGGCTGAACCCGGCTTTTTCAAGGATTATGTCATTACAGTTTTGTTATTTTGCGGGTGCAGCCGGAGCGGCTGGCGCCGCGCCTTCTGCCGGCTTGGCAGGGGCTGCACCTTCGGCCGGCTTGGCGGGCGCGTTCTCGGCCGAGGCGCCGGGCGCCGGCAGCGGCTTCGGATTGTCCGACAGCGTGCGCAGATAGGCGATGACGTTGGCGCGGTCCTCATCCTTCGGCAGGCCGGCGAAACCCATCGCGGTGCCCTTCACGAACTTCTTCGGCGAGGTGATGAAGTGGTTGAGGTTGTCGTAGGTCCACTTCTCGCTGCCGCCCTTGGAGAACTCCTTCATGCCGGCAGAATAGGCAAAGCCCTCATGCTCGGCGACCGGACGGTCGATGATGTCCCACAGATCGGGGCCCACCTTGTTGGGGCCGCCCTTTTCGCCGGAATGACAGGCCTGGCATTTCTTGAAGACGGCGGCGCCCGCTTCGGCGTTGGCGGTGGTCAGCAGCTCGGCGATCGGCTTGGCCTCCGCGGCGGGAGCGGCCGGGCCGCCTTCGGCAGGCTCGGTCGCCTCGATGGCAAAGCCGGGCTTTTCCGGCGCCGGCGAGGCAAACAGCGCGTCGGACACGATGCCAACGGAAAAGACAATGAACACCGTGCCGAGGAAAGCGGCGAGCAGCTTGTTGACTTCGTTGGAATCCATACGCCCCAGGCTCCCTTTTCCGGCGGACCGATCCGTCCACTCCGTCCGTCGGTATCGTGAACCACCCTGCGAGGCGGTCAAATCGCGCGGAAACTAGGTCTTTTGCTCCGGCGTTGCAACACCTATAAGGGCGCTGCCAGTGAGACCTTTTGCCACTTTTGTCCTCCTCTTTTTCGAGCCCCTGCCCGCCTCATGTCCACCCTCATCCTGATCCCGGCCCGCATGGCCTCGACCCGCCTGCCGGGCAAGCCGCTGGCCAACATCGCCGGCACTCCGATGATCGTCCACGTCGCCCGCCGTGCTGCCGAGGCCGGGCTCGGCCGGGTCGTCGTCGCCACCGATACGCAAGGCGTTGCGGAGGCGGTGCGCGCGCATGGTTTCGAGGCGGTGATGACACGGGCGGACCACGAAACCGGCTCCGACCGCATCTTCGAAGCGCTGACCATTCTCGACCCTGGCAACAGCGTCGAGACCATCGTCAATGTGCAGGGCGATCTGCCGACCATCGAGCCCCTTGTTATCGGCGCCGCGCTGAAGCCTTTCGAGAACGCAGCGGTCGACATCGCCACGCTCTGCGTCGAGATCGTCCGCGACGAGGAAAAGACCAATCCGAACGTCGTCAAGCTGGTCGGCTCGCCACTCTCGGCGACGCGGCTCAGGGCGCTCTATTTCACCCGCGCCACCGCCCCCTGGGGCGAAGGCCCGCTCTACCATCATATCGGCCTCTATGCCTATCGCCGCGCCGCACTCGAACGCTTCGTTGCGTTGAGGCCGTCGCCGCTGGAGCGCCGCGAGCGGCTGGAGCAGTTGCGGGCGCTCGAGGCCGGCATGCGCATTGATGCGGAGATCGTGCAGTCGGTGCCGCTTGGCGTCGATACGCCGGACGATCTCGAACGCGCCAGGGCACTCCTTTCCAACTAAGAAATTCTTCCCCCAATTCCCGAGACTCTGCGCATGCCTGAAAAGACCAACAAAATATCCTTCCAGGGCGAGCCGGGCGCCAATTCCGACACCGCCTGCCGCAACATGTTCCCGTCGATGGAGCCGTTGCCGTGCCCGACTTTCGAGGACGCCTTCAACGCGGTCGAGACCGGCAAGGCCGATCTGGCGATGATCCCGATCGAGAACACCATTGCCGGCCGCGTCGCCGACATCCATCACCTCTTGCCGGAATCGAAGCTGCACATCATCGGCGAATATTTCCTGCCGATCCACTTCCAGCTGATGGTGTTGCCCGGCGTCAGGCGCGACGAGATCAGGACCGTGCACAGCCACATCCACGCGCTCGGCCAATGCCGCAAATACATCCGCAAGAACGGCTGGAAGGCGACGGTTGCCGGCGACACGGCGGGCGCCGCCAAGATGGTCGCCGCGATGAAGGACCGCACCATGGCCGCGCTGGCGCCGGCGCTGGCCTCGACCCTCTACGGGCTCGACATCATCGAAGAGAATGTCGAGGACACCGACAGCAACGTCACCCGCTTCGTCGTGCTGACAAAGAACAAGCAATGGGCCGAACGCCCCTCGGCCGACGCCAAGATGATGACGACCTTCATCTTCCGCGTCCGCAACGTGCCGGCGGCGCTCTACAAGGCGATGGGCGGCTTCGCCACCAACGGCATCAACATGACCAAGCTGGAAAGCTACCAGCTCGGCGCGTTTACGGCGACGCTGTTCTACGCCGACATAGAGGGCCATCCCGACGATCCGCTGGTGAAGCTGGCACTCGACGAGTTGCGGTTTTTCTCGCGCGAAATGCGCATCCTCGGCGTCTATCCCGCCAGCGCCTCACGCGAGCAATGGAAGGTGGCGGATTAGGATCCGGTCAGGTCAGGCCGAGCTTGTTCTGCCTGGCCGGCTTGCCGCATTCGCGGCGGCTGATCGACCGGTTCATGGCGTCGATCTTGCCGCTTGCCTGGTCGGCGTCACGTTTGGCTTTTGAGCGCATGTCCGGCGTGAACGGGCCGAAGCCCGTCGCCGGGTTGGAGAAGGACGGCTTGGCGTCCACCGGCAAATGATATTGCTGCGCCAGGCCGTTTCGTTGCGCCAGCAATTGGTCGCAAGGCACCTTGTCATATAGCAGCGAGGACTGGACGTTTTCGTCCTGCCGTTCGGACATCGAATTGCCGACGCAGCCGGCCATCGCCAGGCAAGATGCCAAGACCATCATGTTCCAGCGCATGAACGTGCTCCTTGTCTTTCGCAGCTGCCGCCTCTCATGCACAGCGGCAGAAATCTTAGCCAGATTTTACGCTGCCGGAAAGCAAGCTTGCCACCACGGCCAACCCTTCGACCGGTTCGCGGCGATCCTGCCGGATAATCGTTGCCTGCAGCGACAGGACCGAAAAGCCGTTGGCGTCCAGAACCCGCTCTACATAGCTTTGCGAATGCGCATAGCGGCGCGACGGCTGCAAGGCGAAATCGCCGCTGCCAGATAGGTCGCCGCCGGAGAGCGTCTCGACGGAGAACGCAAACAGACCGCCGCCGGCAAGCATTCCGGCAATCTTGTTCACCACCTTGTCGAGTGCGCCGAGATAGATGAACACATCTGCCGCCGTCACCAGATCGGCTTTCGGGCCTGAATAGCAAAAATCCTGCAGGTCCGTCTTGACGAGCAGATCGTAGACGCCTTTGGCGCGCGCCTGCCTCAGCATGCCGGCCGAGATGTCGTAACCCTCCAGCCGATCGGCGATCGGCCGCAGTCTCTGGCCCATGAGGCCGGTGCCGCAGCCGAGATCGAGCACCAGCGAAAACCGGCCCGGCCGTGCTGCCCGGATGGCTCGGTCGAGACATTCGGGCAGACGATAGCCTAGCCTGTCGACCAGCTCACCCTCGAAGCTTCCGGCATAGTGGTCGTACAGCGTCTCGACAAAGGCGCTGGGCGGCGCCTGGGCGGCCGCTGCCTTGCCGATCAATTGCAGCTTGAGCACCGCGCCGAGCCTGTCCGCCGGGTCCAGCCGCAGTGCCGTCGTCCAGGCCTGCGCGGCGAGATCGGGCGCGCCCGCCGCCTCCTGCATCTCACCGAGGCGGAACCAGCCGGCCGGCCATTGCGGCGCCAGTTCGAGCGCGCCGAGCAGCAATTCCGACGCTGCCGCATGATTGCCGGACGCATGGAGCATTTCGGCATAGTCGGCGCGGCGGTCGGCGGTCGGATCGCCGGACGAAGTCTGGAGCGGTTTCATGGGAATCAGGTTCCACCGGTGTTTTGCGGCCGGCCTGCGCTCTATGCTGGAGTCAGCAGTGACTTACAACAGGCTTCCCGCGCCGGAATTAGCGCCTATCTTGGGGCCATGCGCGCCAGCGACCTGCTTCATCCCCGGCCGGAAGGGCTGTATTGCCCGCCCGGCGATTTCTTCATCGACCCGGTGCGGCCGGTCAACCGGGCGCTGATCACACATGGCCATTCCGACCATGCCCGCTCCGGCCACCGCTCGGTGATGGCGACGCAGCAGACGCTCGACATCATGGGGCTGCGCTACGGCGAAGATTTTGCCGGAACGACGCAAGCCGCCGTGCTCGGCGAGACGATCACGCTCGACGGCGTCACCGTCAGCTTTCACCCGGCTGGCCATGTGCTGGGCTCGGCGCAGATCAAGGTCGCGCATCAGGGCACATGCATCGTCGCGTCCGGCGACTATAAGCGCCAGAAGGACGCGACCTGCGAGCCGTTCGAGCCACTCAAATGCGACGTCTTCATCACCGAGGCGACGTTCGGCCTGCCGGTGTTCCGCCATCCGCCCGATAGCGAAGAGATCGCCCGGTTGCTGAAATCGACCGAGCAGTTTCCCGAACGCACGCATCTGGTCGGCGCCTATGCGCTTGGCAAGGCGCAGCGCGTCATGCGCCTGCTGCGCGATGCCGGCTACGAAAAGCCGATCTACATCCATGGCGCGCTGGCCAAGCTCAGCGAGTATTTCCAGAGCCAGGACATCGATCTCGGCACACTGGAACCGGCGACCGTCGAGAGCGGCGCGAAAAGCGACTTTGCCGGCGCTATCGTCGTCGGCCCGCCATCCGCGTTCGCCGATCGCTGGGCGCGGCGTTTTCCCGATCCGATGTCGTGCTTCGCCTCAGGCTGGATGCGCATCCGCCAGCGCGCCAAACAGGGCGGCGTCGAGCTGCCGCTGATCATCTCCGATCACTCCGACTGGGACGAGCTGACAGCGACGATCAAGGAGACCGGCGCCGAGGAAATCTGGGTGACGCATGGCCGCGAGGAGGCGCTGGTGCGCTGGTGCGAACTCGAAGGCATCGCCGCCAGGCCGCTGCATCTGGTTGGCTATGAGGACGAGGGCGATTGATGGTGGAAATCGCCGGTATGGCGTTCTGTCGCGCCCCCCTCTGGCCTGCCGGCCATCTCCCCCACGAGGGGGGAGATCGGCAGCTTTGGCGCCGCGCTCGTTCCCTCAACGCTGGAGATCGGCGAAACCAGTGGCGACATCCAATCTCCCCCCTCGTGGGGGAGATGTCCGGCAGGACAGAGGGGGGCGCGAAGGATCGCAAGCTTCCCCCCTTGGCGCTCCTCCCATGAACCGCTTCGCCGAGCTTCTCGACCGGCTGGTGCTGACGCCGTCGCGCAACGGCAAGCTGACGCTTTTGACCGATTATTTCCGCAGCGTCGAGGATCCTGACCGCGGGCTGGCGCTGGCGGCCATCACCGGCGATCTGTCCATCGCCGCGGTCAAGCCGGCGATGCTGCGCACGCTGGTCGTCGAGCGCATGGATCCGGTGCTGTTCGGCTATTCCTACGACTATGTCGGCGACCTGGCCGAGACCGTGTCGCTGGTCTGGCCGCAAGCGCCGGTCGACATTGCGAACCACGAGCCGACGCTGGCCGAAGTGGTGGCGAAGCTGCAGGCGGCGAGCCGTTCGGACGGGCCTCAGGTGCTGGCCCGGCTGCTCGACAGCGCCAGCACTTCGGCGCGCTTTGCCATCATAAAGCTGGTCACCGGCGGCCTGCGCATCGGCGTCTCGGCGCGGCTGGCCAAGCAGGCGCTCGCTGATTTCGGCAGGGTCGAAATCGCCGAAATCGAGGAACTCTGGCACGGCCTGACGCCGCCCTATATCGCGCTGTTCGCCTGGCTGGAGGGTAAAGCGGAAAAACCCAGGAAGACGGCGCTGGCGCTGTTCAGGCCGGTGATGCTGTCGAATGCCGTCGGTGACGGCGACCTCGAAAAGCTCGACCCGGCCGACTACGCGGCCGAATGGAAATGGGACGGCATCCGCGTCCAGGCGGTTTGCGAAGGCGGCATTCGCCGGCTCTATTCGCGCACCGGTGACGATGTCTCCGGCGCCTTTCCCGATCTTGCTGAGGCGATGGATTTTTCCGGCGCCCTCGACGGCGAGCTTTTGGTCGGAGACCCCAGGCAGGCGACGGGCACGTTCTCGGATCTGCAGCAGCGGCTGAACCGCAAGAGCGTGTCACCCAAGATCCAGCAGCAATACCCGGCCTTCATGCGCTGCTACGATGCGCTGCAGATCGGCGACGAGGATGTGCGCGGACTTCCCTTCCGCGAACGGCGCGGCCGGCTCGAGGCCTTTGTGAGGACACTCGATCCGAGCCGCTTCGATCTGTCGCCGCTGGTCGAATTCACCAACTGGCAGGCGCTGGAGGAATTGCGCCGCAAGCCGCTGCATCCGGTCATCGAAGGCGTCATGCTGAAGCGCTGGGATTCGCCTTATGTGGCCGGGCGGCCGAAGGGCCCCTGGTTCAAATGGAAGCGCGATCCGCACACGGTCGACGCCGTACTGATGTATGCCCAGCGCGGCCACGGCAAGCGCTCGAGCTTCTATTCCGATTATACATTCGGCGTCTGGTCCGGGCCGGAAGGATCGGAAGAGCTGGTGCCGGTGGGAAAAGCCTATTTCGGCTTCACCGACGAAGAGCTGAGGCAGATCGACAAATATGTCCGCGACAACACGATCGAGCGCTTTGGCCCGGTGCGCTCAGTGCGTGCCGACCGCAGACAAGGCCTCGTACTGGAGGTGGCATTCGAAGGGCTCAACCGCTCGACGCGGCACAAATCGGGCGTCGCCATGCGCTTCCCCCGCATTTCACGATTGCGCTGGGACAAGCCGGCGGCCGAAGCCGACCGCATCGAGACGCTGCAGGCGCTGCTCGACAGTTAACTTAAGGAAGGACTGAAACGCGGATCTCGTAGATGTCGACCGACTTGCCCTGCTTGTCGAAGTCGGAATTGATGGCGATGGTGCCGGCAGCGCCCGGACGCTTATCGGGAAGGCGCACGTCGAACAGATATTCATTGCGCTCGCGACCGACCGCATAGCGCTTGCGGCCACAGTCGCCGAGTTCGCCGAAATTGCAGTCGACGGAAATCTGCGTCTCCTGCCCCTCCTCGGAGCGTGCGATGATGTCGAATGTGGCATGCTTGCCGGCGATCCTCTCCAGCACGCCTTGCCCGACGTCGAAGCTGATGGCCGAGCCGGATGCGCCCGAGCGGATGCGCAGGAAGGAACCGCTTTCGTCCTGGACAACGTCGGCCTTGGCGTCCGACGGCGCATTGACCTGCGTCGGGTCGCCCGGCGAAAACACGTTGATCCAGTCGCGCGCCTGGTCCTCCTCGCCCTGCTTTGGCGGCGAAGCGGTGTCATCCGGCGTGAAATCGTCGCCGTCGACCGTTGGCGGCACTTCCGGCGGCGCCGTGTCGAGTTCGGTTGCCGATTTGAAGACGCCGGTCTGGTTGGCGAAATAAAGGCCGATGCCGGCGGCTGCGAGCAGCGTCACACCGAGGAAGATCGCGGTCAAAGGCAGGCGCCGCCGCCTCGCCCGCCGGTCGTCGCGGTCGAGCGTCACTTCCGCATCGTCGGTTTCGACGTCGGCTTCGGTCGGAGCCGAGGCCCCCATGTCGATCACCGGCACTTCGGCAACAGGTGCATCGGGCATGATGTCGGGGACGACCGGCAGGACGCGCGACCGAGGCGCATCGGATTCGGGCGGCTGCGCCGGACCGTCAACGACGACATCGGGCGACGGCACGGGCTCGGCTTCGGTTTCGGTTTCAGCTGGAGGCTCCACCGCCGGTGCTGTCTCCAAACTGTCGGTCGGCGCGGCGACGTCGGGAACCGCCGGCAGGAATTCCGATTCGATTTCGGTGATCTTGGCCTGGACCGCCTTGCGGCGCTTGATGGCGACCTCCACGGTGACGTTTGGATTGGCCTGCAGGGCACGGTCGAGTGCCGCGAAAGCCGATCGATAGACCCGCTCGCGAAACGCCCGGTCGTCGGCATTGCCTTTCTCGAAGGCATTGCGGATCGCTTTTTCGATCGCGTCCAAGCAAATTCCCTCTGCAATTTCACTCACATTGTCATGATCGTTAGCCGCAGGCGACCAATCAATCAACAAGCGAGCGGCCGCATTCTGCCTTGCCGAGGGGTGCAAAGCTCATTTCGGCGGTTTTCGGTAAAGGAATCAACATTTTTCGCTGCTTTTCCGGTCACGGCGGCAACGTGGCGGTCGGGGCGGCCGTGCGAAACGGCGTCGCACGGCCTATGGCGGATCGGCGCGGCTGCTGCCCTTGCGCCCGGCCCGGGACCGATACGATTTGCCAAGCCTCGTCCTTGAATTCGCGGCTGCCATCTTGAATTCAACGCTACCATCTTGAATTAAACGCTGGTTGCGTCTATCACCCAGCCCATCCTGGAAGCTCGGCTTCCCGGGCCGCTTTAGCTCAGTTGGTAGAGCACATCATTCGTAATGATGGGGTCGCGTGTTCGAGTCACGCAAGCGGCACCAAACGACCTATCCCGCGCGCCTCCTTCAACCAGCGCTCAGCCGAGTGGAAAGGCCGACGCCGCCGAGACGAGCGCGAGCATTGCCAGCACGACCCCCGCCGCCCGGCAGATGACCCGATGATGCCGCATCGCGGCAGCGCGCACGACCGGACGCGAAAGGGCGACGGCCAGAAATCCGTACCAGCCTATGTCGATGATGGCGACGATGGCCGCGACCATCAGCATCTCGTTCGAATTCCGGATCGGCAGCATCAGCCCCATGAAGGCGACGGCAAAGAAAGTGGCGGTTTCAGGCGAGAGAATGCTGATGAGAAACCCGCCGGCAAACAATCCGGCCTGCCGTCTCTGAGGCTCGTCGCCGGCGGCCGGCGGCGCCGTTCTGGCGATGCGCAGGGCCATCCAGCCAAGGACCGCCGCACCGGCGATCTTGACCGCCGGCACCGACAGCGACCCGGAAAGATGAACGGCGCCAAACGCCACCAGGACCGCCAGCACGGCGGTTCCGGCGCCGATCCCGGCCACGAGCGGAATCGTCCTGCCAAAGCCGTGCAGGGAGGCAAGGCTGCCGGTCGCGAGCCCGATCGGGCCTGGCGTGATCATGATCACCGTATATGCCGCCAGGAATTGCAGCATGGCCGTCGACAGTAGAAGCGAATTTGACATTGCAGCCTCCCGTTTGTTGCGTCGATCACAGAGCGGCGAGGAATTCCGTCGCGCCCCAGCCGCCGGACGCCGGCGGCGGTTCCCCGCACCGCCGCCGTTGCCCGCCTTCGCCCCCGGATCGTGAAGGCGTCGTGGTGTTGGGAGGTCCATCCACGCTGCGAGCAGAAGCCTACGCGGAGCGGCGGGCATGCAAATCGGTACCGCCACCCATTTTTAGGCGGTCGATTTCCCAGTTTTCGCGGAAATTTCGCGGCGGGAACTACCCAGAGCCTGTTCCATCCCGACAGAATCGGCTGGAATCATGGTCCCGTCTGGTGCGGTTCCAACGGATGGGTGCCGGTCAGGAGCCACGGCTCGCCGCGCAGCCGCAGGAGGATTTCCATGCGGTTTGCGGCGTTGAGCTTGCCGAGCAGCGAGGAGACGTGATGCTCGATCGTGCGGGGCGAGCGCGACAAATGTCGCGCGACTTCCTTGTTGCTGATGCCCTGGGCGATCAGGGCGAGCACCTTCTGCTCGTGCTGTGTCAGGCCGAGTGGATGGCGACGGGCCGCCGCATAGGGTCCGCGCTGCACCTTCGGCAGCAGGCCTGACAGGCCCTGACGCTGCGCGAGCTTGCGCGCCAGCGCTGCGGCCGCGGGCGCGTCGATCTCGTCCAGCATCGCCACGGCGCGAGCGAGCGCCGTTCCGGCATCCGCCCCACGAACCTGCATGAGGGCAAGTGCTGCCTCGTAGGGCAGCGAGTAACGCGCCCACTCCGCCGCGGCGGCCTGCGGGTCGCCGACAAGCTCGGCGGACCAGGGCGACGGTATGGGCGCCGATAGCGCCGGCAGCGATCCGGGCATTCCGCATCGACGCCACCAGACCGACAATTCGCCAAGGTCCCTGGGGCGGAAATTGTCGAGGTTCATGGCCGCCAGCTCGGTAAGCTGCGCGTGGCCGGCGCCGATATCCTCGGCAAGCCAGGCCGCCTCCGTCAGCGCCAGGCGAACCGGGACGATACGCTGCGGCTCGCCGGTCGTCTGCCCCTCCGCAAGGGCCCGCTGCAAAAGGTCGACGCCGTCGGTCTCGCCCAGCCTTACGCGGACCGTGCCAAGCACGGTGAGCGCCGGCAAGTGCATCACCATCGGCAGGCGCTCCACATTCATGACGCCCTGAGCGATGGTTGCGGCCTCGCGAAACCGGCCCTGTTCCATGCAAAGCTGCGCCTGCCGGCCGAGCAGGTATTGCGCCGCCGAATCGAGGTCGTGCCTGGTGCAGAATGCGATGCCTTCGGCCAGCAGCCGCTCCGCCAGCTCGAAGTCCTTGGCCACCACCGCGCATTCCGCAAAGTTCGTATAGGCCCGCGCCGCATGGTCGTGGAGCCCGTGCTCGAGCGCCAGGGCAAGGCTTTCCTCCAGCCGCTCACGGCCGCCGGGACGGTCGGCGAACATGAGCGCGGTGCCGACATTGTTGAGGGCGTGAACGCGCGTCTCGACCTCACCCAGCCGATCGGCCAGGCTGATCGCGCGCTCGCCCCATTCGATCGCCTCGTCGAAACGATAGTGCAGCATGTGGAGCTGCGAGCGTGTGCTGTAGGCCATTGCCACTTCGGGACCCGGCGGCAGCCTTTCCACTTCATGCACGGCCTGGTCCGCATACTCTTCCGCCTGCGGGCCTTCGCCGCGCCGCCAGTGCAGCCGCGACAGCCAGCGCAAATTGAGCCCTATCTTGTCGACCCGGTCCAGCTGCCGCCAGATGGCGATGGCGCGATGCCGGGCCTCGATGATGGCATCATAGACAAGCAGTGCCAGGCCGGCCTCGTAGGCCCAGTCCTCGTGCAACTGCGCGGCCAGTTCCGGCGGGGCTTGGTCGACATATCTGAGTGCGGTCGCCAGATGCGAGGCCGCCTCCCGGTGCGCGCCCAGGCGGGCGGCCTGCCGGGCGGCGAGCGGCGCGAGTTCGAGCACGCGTTCGCCATTGTCGGCGCCGCCGGCGTGATGGACGCGGCGCGAAAGCAGAGCGCTTGCCTGCGACGCCGGAACTTCAGAGAGTGCCGCTTCGACCTTGGAATGGAGCGAGCGTTGCAGAGAGAGGGAGAGCCGGTCGAGCGTCGCTTCCCTGGCAAGCTCGTGGCGAAATGTCAGCGCGCCCTGATCGTCCCGCCGCAGCAATCCACGGTCGACGCATCGATCCACGAGCGCTTCGGTCTCGTCCCCGAGAAGGGCCCGGATCAGCCACGGCTCAACGCTGCCCGGCATGATGCTCATGACCTCCAGCACGTCGCGCTCTCCAGGCGTCAGGCGCGACAGGCGGGACCACACCGCGTCGCGTATGGAATCGGGCACGCGCGCCGATTCGGTCTCGCTGCTGGACAGGAGCTCGGTAACGAAGAAGGGATTGCCCTCAGTAATGCGGTAAAGCCCGTCGGCGGAACGGCCGGCCTGTTCGGCCAGCATCGTAACCGCCTGGGGAGACAGCGGTTTAAGCGTCACGCGGCGTACGGAGGCGGCGGGAAGATCGCCGAGCACGTGGGTCAGCGGGTGATCGGCGTTCAAGTCCTCTCTGCGCATGCTGAGCACCAGCATGGTGCGGAGCAGGGAGACGCGGCGACCGAGATATCTTACGAGGTCGAGCGTCGCATTATCCGCCCAATGCATGTCCTCGAAGATGAGCACGGTCGTGCCCTTGGCGCGCTGCAGCGCGTTCAGCAATGCCGGGAAAAGCCGCTCCGGGGCTGCGGTCTCCTCAAGCAGCGCTGCCACGCGCGGGTCGAGCAAGTGCGCCATGTCCTGGAGAGGGCCCAATGGACGCGGCGTGAAGAGCGCCTCGCACCAGCCCCACAGCACCCGGCAGTCCCGGTCGGCGTTTTCCGCGAATTCGCGCAGCAGAGAGGTCTTGCCTAGGCCCGCCTCGCCATGCACCAGCACGGTCCCGCCATGTCCGGCAGCAGCTCTCTCGGCCGCGGCCAACAAAGCTCCAAGTGGGTCCTCTCGCTCAAGCAGCATCAAACCCGCGCCTCCAGAACATTGAAGGTACAACAGTAGGCAATGAGTGCAACACGCTCATTTCACATGACCTCACATGACCGCGGCGATTTGGCAAATCACCCCTGGGAAGCGGGCGTTATTTTGTCCCGGAGCCGATATGTTTGCTGCTGCCATAGGCATGAAGACTACAAAACAGGCAGACAACCAAGGCGGCGACAAGACCTAGCGAAGCGGGCTGGATAGCCTCACTTCCGTGATGATAGCGTGAAAGAAACGCGTTCCATCGATCCAGCCCAAAGCCTATCTCATCGTCGGCCGTTCCGGCCTGACGTTCAACAGGGGGTGAAAATCATGGAAGAGGAAGACGATGTCCTAAGCGACCTGAGCTATGTCGCCGAAAATTTCGATGATGTGGCAAAGGAAACGATCGTCCTGGTGCTGGAGGCTGCGATCGCCGAGATCATTGGCCTCAGAATTGCCCTGCAGACTGCCGCGTCGAAGGCGACACGGGCAACAGACTGAGTTGCAGCCGGGGTTGAACGAGCGCCTCAACTCGGCGAGGTGTCACCCAGCGACGCCACGGTTTTCAGCGCGCCGTCAAGCATGTCGCCCTTCTCGTCCTTCAGCGCGGCTTCGCGCAGGCGTCTGATCCAGTCGGCGGCGTCCGGGCGGCCCTTGACCACGTCGAGCGCCGACAGCACGCGGTCGAACTTCGACTGCGCGCGGGCATGGGTATCGCTGTAGCCTTTGATCAGCCGGCGGCAGTTGAGGATCTCCGTGCCAAGCGCGTAGTCCTGGCCGACTTGGCCGAGCGCCAGCGCATACCAGCGCTCGAGATGGGCGGTCTCGACCTTGTGGCGCAGCAGGCGGCGGCGCCAGCGGCGCAGGCCGCCGATGAACCACAATGCGGCAAAGCCGGCAAAACTGTCGGTGCGGACGTGGCGGCCGCGATTGATGCGGCGGTCGAGAAAGGCGGCGAGCCTCGGCCGGCTTTCGATATAGCTGCCGAGCCCGGCCGGCAGCGTGCCGCAGAATTCCTCGATGCGCGGATGGAAGTATTCGGTCACCTGCAGGACCGAGCCGTCCTTGACGCCGACCTCGCGGCGTACGCGTCGGTCGCGGCTCGAGCGCGTCTTCAGGTCGGCGACGCGGATCATGTCGTCGTAGCACATCGCATTGGCCAGATGCTTGGCGGCGGCGATCGACAGCGCGTAGTCATGTTCGGCATTGTCCAGGACGACGGCCCGGTCTAGCCGGTCGAGATACTCGCCGCCATAGTCGATGTCCTGATAGTCGACAACCTTTTTCAGACCGCGCATCGCCATGTCGCGGACAGGAGCCGGCAAAGCATCGACCCGGGCGGCCAGGTGCTGCCAGCCTCCCAAGAGACTTTGCGGGCCGCTGACTTTTGTCGCCGCGCCCGAGCCAGTTTCAGCGGCTGCCGGCTGTGCCGTCTTATCGCCCGAAGGCGCACTCGCGATGCCGCGCGCCCGATCGTAGGAGGCACCGAAGGCGGCGAGGCTGGCCTTCACACCGCGGCCGCCGGCACTGACCGCCTGCTCGTAGCTCTCGCGTGTGAACGGCAAGGCATCGGAGCCGGCCAGCGCGCCGAGCAGGCTCGCCGAGATCACCGAGCCGTTGTCGGCGGCGATCTTCTCCATGTCGAAGGCGATGAAGCGCTTGGCCGCGGCTTCCGCCGTGGCATGCACCTTGGCGGACGAGGCGCGGCCGTCGCCAGGCTCGATCTTTTCCGAGACAGCTGCGATGCGGTGCGACGAGGCGATCAGTGTCGTGCGCTCCGGCGTGACGAAGCCGCGGATGATGGCGCGGCCGGCCTCCATCAGTTCGGCGGCGATCAATATATCGACGTCGCCCTGCGACGGCGACAGCGCGAAGACCGGCAGCCGGCCGCTGTCGCGGCACATCTCGACGTAATAGATGGTGGCGCCGGTGCGCTGGGCGACGCCGGCGACCGAGGTCGATTGCGCGACATAGCCGTTGCGCTCGGCGACGTCGGTGATCCAGTCGGCCAGCACGCCGCCGCCCTGGCCGCCGACCGCCAGCACGGCAAGCTTGATGACGCGCTCGTCGTCCGGCGCGCCGGCCTTGGAACGGGCTGATGGGACAGCGTCAAGCATCGGCGAATGTCAGGCGCCGGCTTTCACGGCGCCGCTGCAAGAGGCTGATCATGGCGCGGCGCGCCGCTTCCAGGAAACGGTCCCGGCGGCTCGGATTGTGCACCACGTCGGCGCGGTAAAAGGACGGGCAGAGCACCGCCGCGTCGGCAACCTCGCCGCAATTGCCACAGCCGACGCAGCTCTCGTCGATATGCGCCACCGGATCGTCGCGCAGCGGGTCGTCCAGCGACTTCACCGATAGCGACGGGCAGCCGGAAAGCCGCATGCAGGCATGGTCGCCAGTGCAGATATCCTCGTCGACGCCGAATTTCGGCTTGACCATCCGCTTACCGCCCTTGATCGCCTTGTCGACCAAAGGCTTTTCGCGGCGCTGCCGGTTGAGCATGCATTCGGACGAGGCGACGATGACTTTTGGGCCCTTCTCGTCCGTCGTCAGCGCTTCGCGCAGCGCGTCTTGCATCTTGGTTACGTCGTAGGTGCGGTCGATGTGGCGCAGCCATTTGACGCCCATCCCCTTCACCGCCTCGGTGATCGGATGCTTGGTCGACTTCGTCTTGTTGCCGGCGCGGGACGACAGGATGTCCTGCCCTCCGGTCGCGGCCGAATAGAAATTGTCGACGATGACGATGACGCCGTCGTTCTTGTTGAACACCGCATTGCCGATCGATGAGGTCAGGCCGTTGTGCCAGAAGCCGCCATCGCCGACGAAGGAGATCGAGCGGCGCCTGGCATCGGGCGAATTGAACGCCGAGGCCGAGGCCGGCCCCAATCCGTAGCCCATGGTGGTGGCGCCGAGCTCGAAGGGCGGCATGATCGAAAACAGATGACAGCCAATGTCGGAGGCGATGTGGTGCTTGCCCAACTCCTGTTCGACCAGCTTGGTCGCTGCGAAGATCGGCCGCTCCGGGCAGCCGACGCAGAAGCCGGGCGGGCGGCCCGGGACGACGTTGATCAGGTCGGCGGTGTCGAGCCCGTCGCCGATCTTGTTCGGCGCGCGGACCTCGCTTGGCAGCAGATGCGGGATGGTGGCGCGCAGGAATGATCCGATGCCGTCGAGCATCACCTGGCCGGTGTATTCGCCGGCCATCGGCAGATGTTCCTTGCCGACGAGCTTGGTGCCGCGCCCGGCCTTGTGCAGCATCGCGGCAAAGGCCTGTTCGATGTAGTTGGGCTGGCCTTCCTCGACGACGAGGACGGCGTCCTTGCCTTCGCAGAAGGACAGGAACTCGTCATCGACCAGCGGGTAGACGGCGTTCAGCACATAGAGCGGCACGTCGGTGTCGCCATAGGTGTCGGCGAGGCCGAGCCGCTGCAGCGCCCGGATGACGGAATTGTACATGCCGCCCTGCATGACGATGCCGACCGCGCCGTGCTCCGGGCCGAAGAACTCGTTGATCTTGTTGTCGCGGATGAAATCCACCGCCGCCGGCCAGCGTTTCTGCACCTTTTCCTTCTCGTGCAGGAAGGACGCGGGCGGCAGCACGATGCGGCCGGTGTCGCGGCGCGGCGCCTCGAGCGCATCGGCGACCGTCATCGCCGGGCGCTTGTTATCCTTGGCGATGAAATGGCCGTGCACATGGCAGCAGCGGATGCGCACCTGCAGCATGACCGGCGTGTTGGAAACCTCGGACAGCTCGAAGCCGTCCTCTACCGCCTTGACGATCGACGGCAGGTTCGGTCGCGGGTCGAGCAGCCAGACCTGGCTTTTCATGGCGAAGGCGTGGCTGCGCTCCTGCATGATCGACGATCCTTCGCCGTAATCCTCGCCGACGATGATCAGCGCACCGCCGGTGACGCCGCCGGACGCCAGGTTGGCCAGCGCGTCGGAGGCGACATTGGTGCCGACCGTCGACTTGAAGGTCGCCGCACCGCGGATCGGATAGTGCACCGATGCCGCCAGCATGGCGGTAGCGGTGGCTTCGGAGGCGCTTGCCTCGAAATGCACGCCAAGCTCGCCGAGGATATCCTGCGCATCGGCCAGCACGTCCATCAAATGGCTGATCGGCGCGCCCTGATAGCCGCCGACATAACCGACGCCGCATTGCAGCAGCGCCTTGGTGATGGCCAGAATGCCCTCGCCGGAAAACTCCTCGCCGGCGCCGAGTCTGAGCTTTTCGACTTCCTTGGCAAAAGACCGTTCGGCCATTTTGGGCTCCTTCCGTTGCCGCCAGGAATCTGGCGGCGCGTAAGATCAGATGTCGTGCTTGCGAATGTTCTTCAGCATCTTTTGCAGCGTCGCGATCAGCGCCGCGTATTCGGCATCGTCGATGTCGTCGAACATCGTCTCGAAAGCGTCGTGCATGGCCGGCCAGGCGCGCGCGAATTCGGCGCGGCCATCGTCGGTCAGGAACACATGGCGGATACGGCTGTCGGTAACCCCCTGCTCGCGCCGCACAAACCCTTGTCCCTCCAGCGTGTCGAGCGTGCGGCTCAAGGTCGACTGCTCGATGACGGTATAGACCGACAGATCGTTGACGGTGACGCCATCGGTGACCGACAGGACGGCCAGCGTCCTCACCTGCGGAATGGTCAGGCCCTGCTTGCGGAAATTGTCGCGCAAGGTGGCATTGTAGCGGCCCATGATGCGGTTCATCAGATAGGGCGCGAATTGCTGCAGGCCGATCTGGCCCAAAGTCGAGATGCGCTGGCGCTTTTCAACTTTCTGTTCCATCACAGCCTCCCCGCCAGGAGAAAGCCGGAGCCGCCGCCCAGCCCGGCGCCGGGATGGGTCGAGGCGCCGATGTGGTAGAGTCCCTTGACTCCGGTGGCGTGATTGCGGCTCGTCTTGAACGGCCGCCACAGGAACGACTGGTCAATAGTCGAGGAGCCGCCATAGGGATCGCCGCCGACCAGATTGATGTTCATCGCTTCCAGGTCGGCCGGCGAATAGGCGCGACGTGCGATGACGCTGTCCTTGAATCCTTCGATATGGCTGGCGAGGATCGCTTCGGCACGGTCGGCATAGGCTTCGCGCAGCGCCTCGGTCCAGCGGCCATCCGCAGGCGTCTCGAGCTTGCCGGCCGCATCACCCTTGATATTGCGAGGCGCCTCGGGAAGTTGAAGCCACAGGATCGCCTTGCCGTCTGGACAGCGCGACGGGTCGAGCGCGTGCGGCTGGCCGACGCAAATGGTCGGCACCTCCGGCAGCATGCCGCGCACGGCCTCGTTGCAGGCCTTCGAGACGCCGTCGAGCCCCGGCGTCAGATGCAGCAGCGCGACCTTGTCCAGGCCCTCGCCGCGCCATGCCGGCGGCTTGTCCAAGGCATAGTGGATCTGGAAATTGCCCTTGCCGTAGCGGTATTTTTGCGCCGCCTCGACGTCGGCTTTCGGGGCCGCGTCACCGAGCAGCCGCTCGTAGAGCTGGGTCGGCGTGACCGAGCAGATAACGCTCTTCTTCGCCGTGACCGTCTCGCCCGAAGCCAGCCGCACACCGGTGGCGCGGCCTCCGCTCTGGACGATGGAGGCAACGTCGGCGCCGGTGCGGATTTCGCCGCCACGTTCCCTGATCAGGGCTTCGAAGGCGGACAGCAGGTTCCTGGCACCGCCCTTGACGATCGGCGCGCCGGCCGCCTCAAGCGCGAAGGCGATGACCTTGGCGATCTGTCCCGAAAACGCATCTTCGGGCCCGAGGCCGGCATGCAGCACCCAGGGCGCCCACAGCGCGCGCATGGTTTCCGACTGGTAGGTGCTTTCCAGCCAGCCGCGCGCCGGCACCAGCGCGTCGCCGACAAAGGCGGCAAGGCCACGCGGGCCGCGCCGCCATGCCTCGCCCGCCAGCAGCTTTGCCGTCGGGTAAGACCACAGGCTGCCGCCGAGCAGCCCGAACAGGAGGCCGGCATTGCGCTCGATCTCGCCGACATCGCTGCCGTGCCGGTCGCCGTCGCCCGCGGCAAGCGCATTGGCCGCCGCGACATTGGCGGCGCGATCGGAGCGCAGGATGGCATGGCTGCCATCCGGACGCAGCACGCCGGTCGGCGTGGAGGTGTTGCAGAACTCCAGCCCGTGCCGCGCCAGATCCTTGCCCAGCGCCGCATAGGCCGGCGAGGTGATGAACAGAACGAAGGTCGTCGCCATCACGTCGTGGATGAAGCCGGGCGCGGTGATTTCTTCTGTGCGCATGCAGCCGCCGATGCGGTCGTTGCGCTCGAGCACCAGCACCTTCGCCCCCTTGCCGCCAAGCATCGCGGCGCAGACCAGCGCGTTGATGCCGCTGCCGACGATGATGTGATCAGGAGCGCTCATCGATGCGTGCTCCCGGTGAGCGGAAGGTGGAATTCATTTGCGCGGGTTGGCGTTCCTTCGCGCCCCCCTCTGTCCTGCCGGACATCTCCCCCACTTGGGGGAGATCGGCTGTCACCGCGGCCTTCGCCACTCTCCAACGTCGCAGGAATGAGCGGGGCGCCGAAACTGCCAATCTCCCCCCAAGTGGGGGAGATGTCCGGCAGGACAGAGGGGGGCGCCGTAGAGCCCCAGCTTTGCAAGGCTGCCGCTCCCAATTCGTCACTACAACGCTGCCTGCGCACATGATCTTCTCCCGAAGACCGCAGCTACCCTATTGCCTTGGCACCAACGCCAACGCGCGGATCGGGCTGCCGGTGCCGTGCTCGATTTTGAGTGGTGCGGCGATCAGGATCGCGCCTTTCGGCGGCAGCCGGTCGAGGTTGCACAGGCTGGCGAGGCCGTAGCGATTGGCCTTGTGCATCAGGCTGTGCGCCGGGAATGGCGGCTCCATGCCGCCGGCCTTGCCGGCATCGGTGCCGATCGTCTCGCTGCCCCAGCCCTTGATGTCCTTGCCGATCAGATACTGGATGGCTTCCGCGGTCGGGCCGGGCGTGTGAGGACCGGTCTCATTGGCGTTGAGGAACTCGGCTTCCGAGCCGTTGCGCTTATACCAGTCGGTGCGCATCACCACCCACTCGCCCGCGTTGATAACGCCATGTTCGGCTTCCCATGCCTTGATGTGATCGACGGCGAGCAGGAAATCGTGATCGGCGGCCGCTTCCTTCGAACAGTCGATGACATTGACGGGTCCGACAAAATTCTGCGCCGGAATGGTGTCGGTGGCGCCGTCCGGATAATCCTTACCGGTGATCCAGTGATTGGGCGCATCAAAATGCGTGCCTGAATGCTCGCCGAGTTTGAGCCAGTTCCACGCCCACCAAGGTCCGTTCCTGTCATAGGCGGAGATGGCGTGGATCTCGATCTTCGGCGTGTCTACCGCCAGTTCCGGCGGCAGCTTGATCAGCGGTGTGTCCGGCCCGAGCGGCGCCGTCAGGTCGACCACCTGGATGGCGCCTGAAAGAAGCTGGCCGGCGACTTCGCCGAGGAGTTGTTGCGTATCCATGGTCTGTGTTCCCTCTTCTTGGATGGCTCTGAAGGCTCGTTGCGGCCCTTAATATCCTACTAGACGAAAACATATGCATCTGCAATTATCTTTAAGCATAAAGGAAATGGGTTGGGTGGGATGTGAGCGAGTTCGACGCCATATTTGTCGGGGCAGGCCACAACAGTCTGGCATGCGCCGCGCATCTGGCGCTCAAAGGCTGGAAAACTGCCGTTTTCGAGCGCGATGCAACGATTGGCGGCGCCGTCCAGACGCGTGAATTCACGCTGCCGGGTTTCCGGCACGATTTCGGCGCGATGAATCTGAGCCTTTTTGCCGGCTCGGCCTTTCACAAGAAATATGCAAATGAATTGAAAACCCACGGGCTGGAATTCGTGCCGGTGGCCGACTGTTTTGCCAGTGCGTTCCCCGACGGCCGCTGGTTCGGTGTCAGCAGCGATCTGGAAACGACCGCTGCACGAATGGCCGCCTTCTCCGCAATCGACGTCGCCACATGGCGCCGCTTGGTTGCGGCATTCCCGGCCGAGGCCGAGCATCTGTTCCGGCTGCTGGGCTCGCCGATGAGCGGTCGAGCGCTCGCCGGCACTGCCTGGAACCTGTGGCGCAAGAAGGGTTTTGCCGGCGCGCTCGATACCGGGCGGCTGCTGCTTTCCTCACCCCGCGCGTGGCTCGAGGAGACTTTCCAGTCGCCGCATGTCAGGGCGACGCTCGCCACCTGGGGCATGCATCTCGACTTCGCCCCCGACATCGCCGGCGGCGCGGTGTTTCCTTACCTCGAATCCATGGCCAACCAGTGCTTCGGCATGGTGCTCGGCAAGCGCGGCGCCGACACCATCATCCGCGCTTTGTCGGGCATGCTCACGGCGGCCGGCGGCAAGATCGTCACTGGGGCTGACGTCGCCGAAATCACGGTGTCCGCCGGCAAGGCGACCGGCGTGCGGCTCGCTTCCGGCGAGATCCACACCGCCACCAGGGCCGTCATCGCCAGTGTCGCGCCCAAGGCGCTGACTGGGAAGCTGTTGCCTGACGGTTCGGGCGACGCCGTTTTCGACACGGCCATGAAAAACTTTCGCCATGCGCCGGGGACGATGATGATCCATCTGGCGCTCGACGATCTGCCGGACTGGCGCGCCGGCGCCGAGCTTCGGCAGTTCGCCTATGTGCATCTGTCGCCGTCGCTTGATGCCATGTCGCAAACCTATCAGCAGGCGATGTCCGGCATGCTGCCGGATGAACCGGTGCTGGTCGTCGGTCAGCCGACCGCGGTCGATCCCTCGCGTGCGCCGGACGGCAAGCATGTGCTGTGGGTGCAGGTGCGCATGCTGCCGGCCGAGATTGTGAGCGATGCGGCGGGCACGATCGCGGCGGCTCACTGGGACGAGGCTAGGGAGCACTACGCCGAGCGCGTCCTCGACATTATCGAGCGCTATGCGCCCGGCCTTCGCCGGAAGATCCTCGGCCGCGCCGTGTTCTCGCCCATCGACCTCGAACGCGAGAACCCCAACCTTGTCGGCGGCGACCAGATCTGCGGCAGCCATCATCTGGCGCAGAATTTCCTGTTCCGGCCGGCGCGCGGCTACGCCGGCTGGAACACGCCGGTCGGCAATCTGCATCTGACCGGGGCGGCAACATGGCCGGGCGCCGGCACTGGTGCGGGCTCGGGCTTCATGCTCGCACAACAACTTGGCGGGAGGTAAAGCCGTAATTTTCAACTCGGGTGAAGGAGGACAAGGCGCGGTTGCCCAAGGAGCCTGAACCCACCGATTGACAACGACACCGCGCATAAAAGCAACAGGGGAACGACCATGACAATCAACAGACGAGAATTGCTCGGATATGGCGCGGCCGCGCTTGGCGCTACGGCGCTCGGCCTGCCGCAAATCGCCAAGGCTGCCGGCGAACTGACCATCGCCTACAATGTCAACCTGCCGTCCTGGGACCCGACCACCGGACCTTCGGCAGTCAACCCGACCATCCAGGGCCTTTACCAATCGGTGTTCGACCAGTTCATCCCGCAGAAGCCGGACCTTTCCTTCGCGCCCGGCCTGCTCACCGAATGGGGCTGGAACGAAGATCGCAGCAAGATCACGATGACGGTGCGCGAGGGCGTCACCTGGCATGACGGCTCGCCATTTACGGCCGAAGACGTGGTCTGGTCGCTGCAGCGGGCGGGCGATGAAAAGACCGGCAACCCGATCCAGTTCGTCTGGAAGAACGTCAACAATTTCAAGATCGACGGCAACAAGATCACCGGCGATGTCGTGCAATTCGACCCAGTGTATTTCAAATGGATGTCGTTCCTGACCGGCTACATCATGCCGAAGGCCTATTACGAAAAGGTCGGCGCCGAAGGCTTCGAGAAAGCTCCGATCGGCACCGGGCCCTATATGGTCGACAAATTCGAGCGCAACGCCTTCCTGCGTCTCAAGGCCAACCCGAACTACTGGGGCAGCAAGCCGGCCTTCGAAACCGTGACCATCAAGTTCGTCACCGATGCGGCGAGCCGCGTCGCCGAGATCGAGTCCGGTTCCTCGCAGGTTACGCTCGAAATCCCCTATGAGGAATATGACCGCCTGATCGCCAAGGACGGGCTTGCCGGCTCGTGCAAGAACGTTTCCGACATCGGCATGATCTTTTTCAACGACATCGACGTGATGCTGGACAAGAATATCCGCCAGGCGGCGGTGATGGCGGTCGACAAGAAGCTGCTGGTCGACCGGCTGCTGCGCGGCTACGGACAGCCCATCGATACGCTGGAGACGCCGGAATACGCCGCCTACGATCCGTCGATCAAGGTCGAGCACAATCCGGAAAAGGCCAAGGAATTGCTGGCCGCATCCGGCTATTCGCCGGAAAAGCCGGTCAAGTTCACGATCCAGACGACCAAGGGCTTCAAGCCCAAGGATTACGAGATGATCCAGGCGATCGTCGGCATGTGGCGCAAGGTCGGCATCGAGGCGACGATCGAGGTCTACGAAATCGCCAAGCACTACGAGCTGCGCGCCGCCGACAAGCTGGCGCCGGCAGCCTTCTACAATTGGGGCAACGCCATCGGCGACCCCACCACTTCGACCGGCTTTGCCATGTATGGCCCGAGCCCGCATTCGGTGTGGGACAGCCAGGACTTGATCGACATGATCAACCCGCTATGGGGCGAGAAGGACGAGGCCAAGCGCATCGCCGGCTGGAAGGCCGTCGACAAATACATCGCCGAGCAGGCCTATGTGCTGCCGCTGATCCAGTATGCGCAGCCGATCGTGCATGCCAAGGGCGTCAATGTCGTGCAGCATGTGTCGGGCGCGCTGTTGCCGGCGCTGATGAGCCCGGCCTGAGATCGGCCCGGGACTAACGCGCGCCGTCTGCAACGACGGCGCGCCTTTTCCGCCAGGCATACAGGCGACCATGCTGCTGCAAAGATTCCTGATCCGTCTTCTGACGATGGCGATCACGCTGTTCGGCGTGGCCGTCGTCGTCTTTATCGTCATCCGCGTCGCCCCCGGCGATCCGATCGCGATGATGCTGCCGCCCGGCGCCACCGATGCCGACATCGCGCGGCTGCGCGCGCTGTACGGGCTGGACAAGACGATCGTCCAGCAATTCTTCATCTGGCTGTCCGGCGTAGTCAGAGGCGATTTCGGCACGTCGATCTCACTGCGGCAGGATGTGCTGGGGCTGGTCTTCAATCGCCTCCCGGCGACGCTGGAGCTCGCCTCCGTCGCGCTTGTGATGGCGGTGGCGATCGGCGGCACGATGGCGATCCTCGGCGCGCGCGAGCGCGGCACCGCGGTCGAGGCCGGCATCGACATTGCCAGTGGTGCGGCGCTCTCAATTCCCGATTTCCTGTGGGGTCTGGTGCTGATCTTGTTGTTCGGCGTGCTGGTGCCGGTGTTCGACATTTCCGGCCGAGTGTCGCCGCAACTCGACCTGCCCTTCGCCACGCAATTCTATCTGTTCGAAAGCATCGTGCGACTGCGCTTCGACCTGACCAGGGACCTGCTGGCACACATGCTGATGCCGGCGATCGCGCTGGCGCTGCCGCTGGCCGCGATCATCTCGCAGCTGCTGAAACAGTCGCTGAAGGAAGTGCTCGACCTCGACTATGTCGTGCTGGCGCGGGTAAAGGGCTTTTCGGAAACGCAGGTCATCCTGCGCGAGGCGTTGAAGAACGCGGCGCTGCCGACGCTCACTCTGGTCGGCGTGCAGTTTACCTTCCTGATCGGCGGCACGGTCATCGTCGAACGGCTGTTTTCCTATGAAGGTCTCGGCAATATGGCGATCGATGCCGTCATCAATCGCGACCTGCCGCTGATCCAGGGCATCGTGCTGGTCTTCGCGCTGTTGTTCGTGCTGATCAACCTTGCCGTCGACATGATGTACGCGTTGCTCAATCCGAGGCTGCGCCATGGATGAGGCCCGCATTTCAAGACATGGCTCGCGCGCCCGCCTGTGGCTGGCCGGCGGCTGGCTGCTGATTGCGCTGTTGGCCGCAATTTTTGCGCCGCTGGTCGCACCGCAGGACCCACTGGCGCAGGATTTGATGCTGGAGCGCCTGCCGCCGTTCTGGCTGGGCGGTGCCGAGCCCGGCTACTGGCTCGGCACCGACAGCCTCGGTCGCGATCTGTTGTCACGGCTGATCTTCGGTGCGCGCATCGCCTTCATCGTCGCCTTCGCGGCGGCCTTTGCCGCCTGCCTGGTCGGCTCGACGCTCGGCCTGATCGCCGGCTATTTCGGCGGCTGGGCCGACCGCATCATCTCGCGTATCGTCGATGTCTGGATGGCGTTTCCGCCGGTGCTGTTTGCCATCCTTCTGGTCGCCGTGCTCGGCACCGGCTTGAGCTCGGTCATCATCGCCATCGCCGTCATCGACTGGACGCGCTTCTGCCGGGTGATCCGCGCCGAGACCATGGGTCAGTCGCGCATGGACTATGTCGAGAACGCCCGCATCGCCGGCTATGGCCGCATCGGCATCATGCTGCGCGAGGTGCTGCCCAATGTGGTGCCGTCGATCGTGGCGCTGCTGTCGCTGGAGATGGGCATTGCCGTCATCGTCGAGGCGATCCTGTCCTTCGTCAATCTGTCGATCTCGACAGACGACCCGACCTGGGGCGGCATCATCGCCGAGGGCCGCCTGTCGATCCATCAGGCCTGGTGGGTGCTGGTGTTCCCGCTGGTCACGCTGATCCTGACGGTGCTGTCGTTCAGCCAGTTCGGCGAGGGCCTCAGGGCGCGTTTCGATCCGGTGCTGCGATGAACGCGCCTGCGAAACCCTGCCTGGACATACGCAACCTTAGCGCGGTGCTGCCTAATGGCTTGCGCGTGCTGCGCTCGGTGTCGCTCGCCGTCGAGCCCGGAGAAGTCCGCGCGCTGGTCGGCGAGAGCGGCGCCGGCAAGACAATGATCGGCAAGGCCGTGCTCGGCGTGCTGCCACCGAGCGTGCGCATCGTCGAAGGCAATATGCTGCTCGAAGGCGAGGATCTGGGCCGGCTGGCACCCAAGGCAAGGCGCACCCTGATCGGCGCGCGCACGGCGCTGATCCCGCAAGACCCGCTGACGGCGCTCAATCCGTCACGGCGCATCGGCCCGCAAATGACCGACCGGCTGGTGCGCATCCTCGGCTGGAGCGGTGAGAAGGCCGATGCACGCATCCGCCAATTGCTGGACGAGGTGCAGATCCGCGACCCCGAGCGCGTGCTCAAATGCTATCCGCACGAGCTGTCCGGCGGCATGCGGCAGCGCGTGCTAATCGCCGCGGCGTTTGCAGCCGAACCAAGGCTGATCGTCGCCGACGAGCCGACGACCGCGCTCGACGTGACCGTGCAGAAACAGATCTTGCGGCTGATCGCGCAATTACAGCGCGAGCACGGCACGGCGATCCTGTTTGTTACTCACGATCTCGGTGTGGTTGCCAAGATCAGCCAGAAAGTTTCGGTGCTCTATGCTGGCAAGGTGGTGGAAGAGGCCGATACCGCAGCGCTGTTCGCCGCACCCCAGCACCCTTATACGCTGGCGCTGATGGCGGCGACGCCGCGCTACACCGATCCGTTCGCCTCGCTGAAGCCGGTCGACGACAAGGTGCTGGCCGGGCTGGCCGCGGAGATCGCCGCCGCCGACCAGGCATGGAGGCGACCGCATGGTTGAGCCGCTGTTTTCCGTGCGCGGGTTGAAGGTTGCGTTGCCCGACATGACGCGCAAACCGCTGATCGGCCGGGCGCCGCTGGCCGAGATCCTGAAAGGCCTGGATTTCGACCTGCCAAGGGGATCGGTGACCGGCATCGTCGGCGAATCCGGCTCCGGCAAATCGACGCTCGGCCGTGCCTTGGTGCGCCTGCTGGAGCCCAGTGCCGGCAACGTCATGTTCGACGGCCGCGACATCACACATCTGCCTGAGGCCGAGCTCCGGCCGCTGCGCCGCAATCTGCAGATGATCTTCCAGGATCCGATGTCGTCGCTCAACCCGCGCCGCACCATCTTCAGCATCATTGCAGCACCCCTCAAGCAGAACGGGCTTGGCGACAATCTCAAGGCACGCGTCGCGGAGGCGCTGCAGCGCGTCGGCCTGCCGCAGAGCTTTGCCGGCCGCTACCGTCACGAAGTGTCGGGCGGCCAGCGCCAGCGCGTCGGCATTGCCCGCGCACTGGCGCTGTCGCCGAAATTCGTGCTGGCCGACGAAATCGTCTCCGGCCTCGACGTGTCGACCCAGGCGCAGATCCTGACGTTGCTGGAAAAACTCGCCGCCGAAATGGGCCTGACCGTTGCCTTTATCAGCCACGATCTGTCGGTGATCCGGAGGCTCTGCCGACAAGTGATCGTCATGCGCGAAGGCGCGATCGTCGAAGCCAGCGCGACGGATACTTTGTTCGAGCACCCGCGGCAGGCCTACACGCGCGACCTCCTCGCCGCCATTCCCCTGCCCGAGATCGATGACGCCTGGCTGCTTCCCGCCCCAAAGGCGCCGGCATGAAGCACAATCCTATTCGCACGCCGAAGAGCGGGCCTCGGGCGTGCGCCCGGCAAAATGTCCCGCTATGGAGGATGACTGATATGAAGAATGCGATCCGATATGCGACGCTTGCAGCCACCGTGCTGGGAAGCATCGGCACCGCTTGCGCCAGTTCCATACCCGGCATGCGTGGCCACGACCACACCGGCGTCACCGTCCCCGACATGCAGCAGGCGGTCGATTTCTTCACCGAAGTGGTTGGCTGCAAGAAGGCGATGTCGTTCGGCCCGTTCGCCGACGACAAGGGCACATTCATGCAGGATCTGCTGGGCGTCGATCCCAAGGCGGTGATCGAGGAGATCACCCTAGTCCGCTGCGGACACGGGTCGAACATCGAGCTGTTCAAATACACCGCGCCGGACCAGAAGGACCTGACGCCTCGCAACAGCGACATAGGCGGCTTCCATATCGCCTTCTATGTCGACGACATCGCCGCCGCAAAAGCCTATCTTGACGGCAAGGGCGTCAAGACGCGAATGGGACCGCTGCCGGTTACCGAAGGCCCCGCCGCCGGCCAGGCCATCCTTTACTTCCAGGCCCCTTGGGGCTTGCAGTTGGAAGCGATCAGCTATCCCAATGGCATGGCCTATGAAAAGGATGCAGAAACGGTGCTGTGGAGTCCGAAGAACCCGGAAAAATAGCCCGGGAGTCCCTGGCCTGCGGAGCCGACTGCCGGCAAGGCGAGTTATCCGGGCGGATTGTTTCAATCTTGAAACTTCAAGCTTGAATTAATTTTCCTCAGGCGTAAACTCGACAAACAGAAGCGAAGAGGAGATCGCACGATGAAAGTTGCGGTTCTCGGCGGCGGACCAGCCGGCCTCTACTTTGCCATCTCGATGAAGCTCCGGGATGCGGCGCATGAGGTGACGGTGTTCGAGCGCAACCGTGCCGACGATACGTTCGGCTGGGGCGTCGTGCTGTCGGCCGAAACGCTGGAGAACCTGACCAGGAACGACCCGGTCAGCGCCGTCTGGATCCGCAAGCATTTTGCCTATTGGGACGATATCGCCGTTATCCATGACGGCGTGCGCACGGTCTCGACCGGTCACGGCTTTTGCGGCATCGGCCGCAAGCGGCTGCTCACGCTGCTGCAGCGGCGGGCGCGCGAACTCGGCGTCAAGCTGGTCTTCGAGACCGACATCGCCGATCCCAAGCCATATATGGAGACGCACGATCTGGTCGTCGCCGCCGATGGGCTGAACTCGAAAGCGCGGGGCGCCTTCGTCGACGTGTTCAAGCCTGATATCGATGTCCGCAAATGCAAGTTCGTCTGGCTCGGCACCCGTCAGAAATTCGACGACGCCTTCACCTTCATCTTCGAGAAAACCGAACATGGCTGGGTCTGGGCGCATGGCTACCAGTTCGACAGCGATACCGCGACCTTCATCGTCGAATGCAGCGAGCAGACCTGGCAACGCTTCGGCTTCGGCGCGATGTCTCAGCAGGAATCGATTGCCGTCTGCGAGCGCATCTTTGCCCGCCATCTCGGCGGCCACGCGCTGATGACCAACGCCAATCATATCCGCGGCTCGGCCTGGATCAATTTCCCGCGCGTCTTGTGCGAACGCTGGTCCTACAAAAACCTGGCGCTGATGGGCGACGCGGCGGCGAGCGCGCATTTCTCGATCGGTTCCGGCACCAAGCTGGCGCTGGAAAGCGCGGTGGCGCTGGCCGACTATGTCGAGTCCGAGCCGGACCTCGAGGCCGCCTTTAGCAAATATGAGGACGCCCGCCGCACCGAAGTGCTGAAGCTGCAGTCGGCGGCACGCAATTCGCTCGAATGGTTCGAGGAGGTCGAGCGCTATCTCGGCCTCGATCCGGTGCAGTTCAATTATTCGCTGCTGACGCGTTCGCAGCGCATCAGTCACGAGAATTTGCGGCTGCGCGATGCCGAATGGCTGGCCGGCGCCGAGGAATGGTTCCAACGTCAGGCCGGTGCTGGCGGCAACAGTCTGCGTCGCGCGCCGATGTTTGCGCCGTTCCGGCTGCGCGACATGGCGCTGCAGAACCGTATCGTCGTCTCGCCGATGGCGCAGTACAAGGCGGTCGACGGCTGTCCGACCGACTGGCATTTCGCCCACTATGCCGAACGGGCCAAGGGCGGCGCCGCTCTCCTCTACATCGAGATGACCTGTGTCAGCCCGGAAGGCCGCATCACGCCAGGCTGCCCCGGTTTCTATGCGCCCGAGCATGAGGTCGCCTGGAAGCGGCTGGTCGAGTTCGTTCATGCCGAAACCGAAGCCAAAATCTGTGCGCAGATCGGCCATTCCGGCGCCAAGGGATCGACCCGGCTCGGCTGGCAGGGAACCGACGTGCCGCTGACCTCGGGCAATTGGCCCGTCATGGCGGCATCTTCCGTGCCGTGGTCGCCGCAGAACCAGGTGCCGAAGGCGATGAACCGCGCCGACATGGATACGGTGCGCGAGCAGTTCGTCGCTTCGGCCGAGATGGCGGCGCGCTGCGGCTTCGACATGCTCGAAATCCACGCCGCGCACGGTTATCTCCTGTCCTCCTTCATCACACCCTTGACCAACCGGCGCACCGACTCCTATGGCGGCTCGTTGGAAAACCGCATGCGCTATCCCTTGGAAATCTTTCATGCGGTGCGCGCCGTATGGCCGGCTGAAAAGCCGATCTCGATGCGCATCTCCGCCAATGACTGGCTCGGCATCGAGGGCGTGACGCCGGCCGATGCGGTCGAGATCGCGCGGCAGCTGCATGAAGCCGGAGTCGACATCTGCGACGTGTCGGCCGGCCAGACTTCGGCCGTGGCAAGACCGGTCTATGGCCGCATGTTCCAGACGCCATTTTCCGACCGCATCCGCAACGAAGTCGGCATGGCGACCATGGCGGTCGGCAATATCTACGAGCCGGACCATGTCAACTCGATCCTGATGGCCGGCCGCGCCGACCTCGTCGCACTGGCAAGGCCGCATCTTGCCGATCCCTATTGGACGCTGCATGCGGCGGTCACGCTTGGCGATCGCGGCGTCAAATGGCCGGATCCCTATCTGCCCGGCCGCGACCAACTCTACCGGCTGGCCGAGCGCGAAGCGGCGGCGGGGTTGAAAGTATGAGTTCCGCCGCAGCGATTTCAGGGCGACATGCGCTGGTCACCGGCGGCGGCTCCGGCGTCGGCCGGGCGATCGCGCTGGCGCTGGCCGGCGCAGGCATCGATGTGACCATCTGTGGCCGGCGCGTGGAGCCGCTTGCCGAGGTCGCCGCTCAGAACAAGCGCATCTTCGCCATTGCCGCCGACGTCACCGACGAGGCATCGATGGCGTCGCTCTACGAGGACGCGGAAGCGGCACGCGGACCGTTAGACGTCGTCGTTGCCAATGCCGGCATGTCCGGCAGCGCCTCGGCGCAGCGGACCTCGCTGGCAGACTGGCAGCGCACGCTCGACGTCAACTTGACCGGTGTGTTCCTGACGGTGAAGCCGGCGCTGGCCGGCATGGCCGCGCGCAAGACGGGCCGTATCATCTTCATCGCTTCCACCGCCGGACTGAAAGGCTATCCCTATGTTGCAGCTTATGTCGCAGCCAAGCATGGCGTCGTCGGTCTGATGCGGGCACTCGCCGTCGAGACCGCGAAGTCCGGCGTGACCGTAAATGCGGTGTGCCCGGGTTTCGTCGAAACCGAAATGCTGGAAGGCGCCGTTCGGCGCATCGTCGAAACGACCGGCCGCTCGGCCGAGCAGGCGCGGACAAGCCTTGCCGAGACCAACCCGCAAGGCCGCTTCATCCAGCCAGAGGAAATTGCAGCCGCCGTGCTCTATCTGTGTAGCGACGCCGCCGGGTCGATCACCGGACAAACGATTTCGATCTCCGGAGGTGAGACATGGTAGCCGGTCCCCTGCCCGCCCCGTCCGGACCCGGCAAGGACCGCCTGCGGCTGTGGATACGCTTGCTGCGCGCCTCGCGCACCATCGAGGCCGAGCTGCGCGAACGCTTGCGGCAAGAATTCAACACAACGCTGCCACGCTTCGACGTGATGGCCGCGCTCTACAGGGCGCCCGAGGGCATGCTGATGAGCGACCTGTCGCGCTTCCTGCTAGTGTCCAACGGCAATGTCACGGGCATCATCGACCGGCTGGTCTCGGAAGGGCTGGTGATGCGAGCCCGACGCAATGGCGACCGCCGCACCTCGATGGTACGGCTGACGGAAGAGGGATCGAAGACTTTCGGCGTGATCGCCGCCGCGCATGAAAAATGGGTCGGCGAATTGCTGGGCAATGTGAGCGAGGACGAGGCGCGCCGGCTGACCGGCATGCTGACCTCCTTCCGCAGCAATTGGGAGGGACGGGAATGGCAAAGATAGCCGGCCGCAAGCCGAAGCATTTCCTCTGGCAGGTCGAAGGCAAAATCGCAAAGATCCGGCTTGACCGGCCGGAGCGAAAGAACCCGCTGACCTTCGACAGCTATGCCGAATTGCGCGACACTTTTCGCGACCTTGTCTACGCCGACGACGTCGATGCGGTGGTGTTCCTTCCCAATGGCGGCAATTTCTGCTCGGGCGGCGATGTCCACGAAATCATCGGCCCACTGGTCAAGTTGGACATGAAGGCGCTGCTCGCCTTCACTCGCATGACCGGCGATTTCGTCAAGGCGATGCTGAATTGCGGCAAGCCGATTATTGCGGCGGTCGACGGCGTGGCGGTCGGCGCCGGCGCGATTATCGCCATGGCCTCCGACATCCGCATCGCCACGCCACAGGCAAAAACGGCTTTCCTGTTCAGCCGCGTCGGCCTTGCCGGCTGCGACATGGGCGCCTGCGCGATCCTGCCGCGCATCATTGGCCAGGGTCGCGCCGCCGAACTGCTCTATACCGGCCGCACGATGAGCGCCGAGGAAGGCGAGCGCTGGGGCTTCTACAATCGGCTGGTCGATGCCGCAACGCTCGAGGCCGACGCGCTCGACATGGCCGCGCGCATCGTTTCCGGCCCAACCTTCGCCCATGGCATGACCAAGACGCAGCTGAACCAGGAGTGGTCGATGGGCCTCGACCAGGCTATCGAAGCGGAAGCGCAGGCGCAGGCGATCTGCATGCAGACCCGCGATTTCGAACGGGCCTACAAGGCTTTCGTCGCCAAGGAGAAGCCGGTGTTCGAGGGGGATTGAGGATGATCGCTTCCATGGGCACGCTGGCAAGACAGCACCCCCCTCTGGCCTGCCGGCCATCTCCCCCTCAAGGGGGGAGATTGGATGTCAGGCCCGCTTTCGCCAATCTCCAACATCGCCGGGAGAGCAGTGGCAGCGAAGCCGCCAATCTCCCCCCTAGAGGGGGCGATGTCCGGCAGGACAGAGGGGGGCGCCGTGGAGCGCCAGGGCCGGAGAACTGTGGAGGCAGAAATGCCTGACCGTTCCTTCCTCACCTGGCCGTTTTTCGAGGACCATCACCGCGAGTTGGCAGAGCGGCTGGAGGCATGGTGCGCCAAGAACCTGCCGGTCGCGCATGACGATGTCGACGCAGCCTGCCGCGAGCTGGTGGCCAAGCTCGGCCGGGATGGCTGGCTGAAACCGACAGCGCTCGACACCGAAAACCCTGCAGCACTCGACGTGCGCACATTGTGCCTCACGCGCGAAACGCTGGCCCGGCATGACGGGCTGGCCGATTTCGCCTTCGCCATGCAAGGGCTCGGCACCGGCGCGCTCAGCCTGTTCGGCACGCCAGACCAGCAGCACTGGCTGGGGAAGACACGGGCCGGCAAGGCGATTTCGGCTTTCGCACTGTCGGAGGCGCGTTCGGGCTCGGACGTTGCCAATATGGAAATGACGGCCACGCGTGACGGCGATAGCTATATCCTATCCGGCGAAAAAACCTGGATCTCCAACGGCGGTATCGCTGACTTTTATGTTGTCTTTGTCCGTACTGGCGAAGCGCCCGGTGCCAAGGGGCTTTCGGCGTTCATCGTGCCGGCCGAGACAAAGGGCCTGACCATCGCCGAGCGGCTGGAGGTGATCGCGCCGCACCCGCTCGCCCGGCTGTCTTTCGACAATGCCCGCGTTCCAGCCTCGGCGCTGATCGGCAAACCCGGTGATGGTTTTCGCATCGCCATGTCGGTGCTCGACGTGTTCCGTTCGACGGTCGGGGCAGCTGCGCTCGGCTTTGCCCGGCGCGCGCTGGACGAAAGCATCAAAAGAGTGGCCGAGCGCAGGCTGTTCGGTGCAGCGATGGCCGAGCTGCAGATGGTGCAGGGCCACATCGCCGAGATGGCGCTGGATGTCGATGCCGCCGCCTTGTTGGTCTACCGCGCCGCCTGGACCAGGGACATGGGGACCGCCCGTGTCACCCGCGAAGCGGCGATGGCCAAGCTGTTCGCCACCGACAAGGCGCAGGAGGTGATCGACAGGGCTGTGCAGCTGCATGGCGGCGACGGCGTCCGCAGGGGCCATATCGTCGAAAGACTGTATCGCGAGATCCGGGCACTGCGCATCTACGAGGGAGCGTCGGACGTGCAGAAGGTGGTGATTGCACGGCAAGTGATGGGAGCGGCCTGAGACCGGAGTTTGTGTGGAAGAATTGATTGTCTTTGAGTTTTGAGCGACCGGATTTGAGCATTGGGAGGCTTTGATATGCACACCATCCTGCAGCCGGAAGGCTGGGCGAAACCCGTCGGCTACGCCAATGGCGTCGCCGCGCGTGGGCAGCTTGTCTTCGTCGGCGGGCAGGTCGGCTGGAACGGGCAGGGCCGCTTCGAGACCGACGATCTTGTCGGCCAGGTGAAGCAGACGCTGGCCAATATTGTCGCCGTGCTCGCCGAGGCCGGCGCCAAGCCGCAGCATATCACCTCGATGACCTGGTACTTTACCGACAAGGCGGAATATTTGGCCAATCTCAAGGGGATCGGCGAGGTCTATCGCGAGGTGATCGGCCGGCATTTTCCGGCGATGGCCGCCATGCAGGTGATGGCGTTGGTCGAGGATCGCGCCAAGGTTGAGATCCAGGCCACGGCGGTTATTCCGGACTGATGGCAACACGCGGCAATTTTTTAAGCTTAAAACTTTCGCCTTGAAAAGCGCGGTACTTTGGATAGCATCCGATGTCTTACGACTGCCGTGCCGGGAGGGCTTTCCGGCAGTCCGGTTACTTGGCGTATCAAAACCGTGCGGGGCCAACCCGTCCGATCACAACCAGAGGGAACGAAAATGAACTTCACCCGTCGCAACCTGCTTCTTGTTGCTGCCGCCATCGGCATCGCCGGCGGCCCGGCCTATGCCGAAGGCACGCTGAATGTCGGCGCCTATCCGACCAATCCGCCTTTTGAATACAAGAACGAGAGCGGTACATTCGAGGGTTTCGAAGTCGACATCATCAACGAAGCGGCAAAGCGTATCGGCATGACCACTGACATCGCCGACCTCGGTTTCCAGGCGCTGTTCGCCGCCACCACCTCTAAGCGCATCGACGTCGCCATTTCGTCGATCACCATCACGCCGGAGCGGCTGAAGTCGCAGTCGTTCACGCAACCCTACTATGATTCCGACATGGGCATCGCCGCGAAGGCCGACAGCCCAATCAAGGCCGAGGCCGACCTCAAGGGCAAGATCGTCGGCGTGCTGTCCGGCTCGACCGGCGAAACCTGGGTCAAGGCGCACCAGGAAGCGGACGGGTTCAGTGACGTCAAGGGCTACGACACGCAGCAGAATTTGCTGCTCGATCTCAGCTCCGGCCGCGTCGATGCGGCGGTCAGCGATATTCCGGGCCTGGAATATTCTTTCACCAGGATGAAGGATCTCGCCGTAAAAGAGCGCATCAAGACCGGCGAGCAGTACGGCCTGATGATGACCAAGGACCACCCGTTGCTCGGCAAGCTGAACGACGCGCTGACCGCGATGAAGACGGATGGCACGCTGGCCGCGATCCACAAGAAGTGGTTCGGCAGCGACGCACCGGCCGATTCCTCGACCGTCAAGGAAATGCCTATGCCGAAGGCCTGAGCGGCAGTTCGCGCTTAAATGTCGTGCCGGCTCGATGCCGGCACGATTTCGGATTTCGGGCTCGGGCTCGAGCGTCGCGGGACGCCAAACGTTTCGGGAATGCTGCGATGTCGCTGCTGGACACCTTCTTCAACGCCGACGTCATGATCTCCAGCCTGCCGGCACTGCTGCGCGGCTTCCTGAACACGCTGCTGCTCGGAATCATGAGCATCGGCATCGGTATTCCCGTCGGCCTCGCGATCAGCCTGGTGCGGCTCTATGCGCCAAAGCCGCTTCGGCTGCTGGCTGTCGGCTACATCGACATTTTCCGGGCGATGCCGGTGCTGGTCGTGCTGATCCTGATCTACTATGCGCTGCCGTTTCTCGGCATACGCCTGTCGTCTTGGACTTCCGCGGTGATGGCGTTCGCCATCATCATGGCGGCCTATTCGGCCGAGGTGTTCCGCTCCGGCATAGAAAGCATTCCGCGCGGCCAGTTCGAGGCGGCGCAGGCGCTCGGCCTGCCGTTCTTGCTGACCTTGCGCAAGGTAGTGCTGCCGCAGGCGATCCGCGTCGTCATTCCACCGATGACCAGCAACTGCGTTTCGATGTTCAAGGACACCTCGCTCGCCTCCACCGTGGCGCTGCCCGAACTGCTGAAGGAAGCGACCAACGCGCAATCGCTCTATGCCAACCCCTCACCGCTGATTGGCGCCGCGCTGGTCTATCTCATCTTTCTCTGGCCGATGGTCCGTCTCGTCAGCCTCCTTGAACGCCGATTTCAAACCGAAAAGACCCGCTGAATCTGTCAGCGCACTTCGCAGGAGACGACCTTGAACCAGCATCAGATTTCGAAAACGGGCGATGCCGCAGCTTTCCCGGTCGAGACGATCCGCGCCATGTTTCCCGCCTTGCAGCAGGCCGGCGACTTCATCTTCATGGACAATGCCGCCGGCGCGCAGATCCCGCAAAGTGTGCTCGACGCGGTCACCAACCATTTGGTCGCGCATAATGTGCAGCGCGGCGGCCGCTACGGCCGCAGCGTCACCGTCGATCAAGCCGTCGCTGGCGCGCGCGAAAGCGTGGCCTTGCTGATCAACGCCACCAACCCGGCGGAGATCTGTTTCGGCATGAACGCCACTTCGTTCATCCGCCTGGTCAGCCTCGGCATCGGCCAGATGCTTTCTGAGCGACCAAACGGGGAGCGTGACGAGATCGTCATCACCGACATGGATCACGATGCCAATATCGCGACGTGGCTGGCGCTGGCACCCGCCGGCGCCAAGTTCAAATGGTGGCGGATGCGCGAGGACGGCAATCTGCATGTCGACGATTTGCGCCCGCTGGTCTCCGAGCGCACCCGCCTCGTGGCCTGCACGGTGACGGCGCATTCGATCGGCTCGATCGTCGACGTTGCTTCAGTGGCTGGGATCGCGCATGCGGCAGGCGCCGAAGTGTTCCTCGACTGCGTGCATTACGGCCCGCACGGGCTGATCGATGTGCAGGCATGGGACTGCGACTATCTGGTCTGCTCCGGCTACAAGAATTTCTCGCCGCATATGGGCTTCCTGTGGGGCCGCTTCGAAACGCTGAAGCGTCTGCCGACCTTCCGCGAGGACTTCATTCCCGACGAGCCGCCCTATAAGATCGAGGCCGGCACCTTCATCTACGAGAACGTCTCCGGCATGGATGCCGCGGTGCGCTATCTCGAATCGATCGGCCGCAATTTCGCTCCAGCCAATAACCGATCGCGCCGCGACAACATCGTCGCCGGTATGAATGCCATTCGCGATTACGAGCAGGTGCTGGCGCGCGAAATGCTGGCGGTGCTCAAAGATTGCGGCGCGATGATCTACGGCGTGGCCGAAGAGGCACGCCTCCGCGAGCGCGTGCCGACCTTCTGCTTCAACATCGGCACGCTGTCGCCGCAGAGGATCGTCGAGGAGATGGCCGAGATGCAGATCGGCATTCGCGACGGCCACATGTATGCGCCGCGCCTGATGAAGCGGCTCAACCTCAGCATGGACAGCGGCGCCGTCCGCGCCTCGCTGGTGCATTACAATACGATCGAGGAAGTCCGGCGCTTCGGCGAGGCGCTTCGCACCATCATTGCCCGGCTGTCCTGATCGGGCTGGCCGGCGGCGCCGGCGCGATCCTCGTGAAGGGCGAAGGCGGTCGCACCCGGGTTCTCCAAGCCGAGGCGCAACTGCATGCTTGGGATCAGGTAATCGCCGCCATTCTGCTGCCGATAAGGAATGGGCTGGATTGTCTCGAGCGTCCGCATCCTTTCGCGCAGTCGCTCCGCGACAGGCTCGAAATCGGCCTCCCCGAAACGGTCCACCCTGTAGACCACGAACGGCGGAAGCACGTCGTAGCCCGGATAGTATAGAATCCCGTGGTTGATCGGGAACAGCAGGTCGTCGATCGGGCCGTTGACGCCGCGGGCGGAATAATGCTCCTCCCAGCCGCCGGTGGTAACGATTAGCATCGCGCGCTTGCCGGCGAGCGTTCCCTCGCCAAAGCGGTCACCCCACCTCTTATCGCTGTGCTCGCCGACGCCATAGGCGAAGCCGTAGGCATACACCCGATCGACCCAGCCCTTGAGGATCGCCGGCATGGCGTACCACCACAGGGGAAACTGGAGGATCAGGGTGTCGGCCCATAGCAGCTTGTCGATCTCCGCTTTGACGTCATCGGTCAGAGTGCCGCTCGCAAAAGCTTTTTTGGAGGCGCCGGCCGGCAGGAAGCGTGCTTCGGGCGGCCACGACGGAAAGTCGGCACGGTCCACCTCGGATTTCCAGCCATCGGCATAGAGGTCAGACACCCGCACCTCGTGGCCTTGGGTCTCGAGCTCCCTGATGGCGACGTCACGCAGTGCGCCGTTGAGCGAATTCGGTTCAGGATGAGCAAAAACAAGCAGGACTTTCATGGGTCTACTCCGAAGAAGGACGGGTAGCCAGCCGTCGGCTAATCCACTATATGTAGGAAATGTATAAGATAATGCCGAATAATGGATAAATCGGTCACCCTCGAGCGCATGCGCACCTTCGTTCGCGTCGCCGAGCGCGGCAGCCTCTCGGCGGTGGCGCGCGAGCTCGGAGTTGGTCAGTCGACGGTCACGCGGCATCTGCGGGAGCTCGAGGAGGCCGTCGGCGTGCCCTTGCTCAGCAGGACCACCCGGCGTGTCACGATGACCGATGAAGGCAGCCGTTACTATGCCGACAGCGTCCAGATCCTGCGCCTCGTTGGGCAGGCCGGCGATGAGGCGCGAGGCACGCGCGGCGCATCGGCTGGCACGATCCGGATATCCTGCACGGCGGCGCTCGGCGTCTTGCACGTCAGCCGGCTGATCTTCGCCTTTCAGGACCGTTATCCCGACATCGGCATCGATCTCAGCCTAACCGACGAGCGCATCGACCTTGTGCGGGAGGGCGTCGACATCTCGCTTCGCCTCGGTCCGCTCACCGACAGCTCGATGAAGCTGCGGGCGCTCGGTCAGTCCCGGCGTCTGCTGGTGGCGGCGCCGGCCTATCTGGCGGCCCGGGGCAGACCGGCTGTCCCGCAGGATCTGCCTGGCCATGAAGGCATTCGGATGTCGAACATCGCGGGAAGCGACACGCTCGCCCTGCAGGGGCCGGGCGGCGAGCGCTTTGCGTTGCCCTTTGGCGGCCGATTTCGGGTCGACCATGGGCTTGCTGCGCGCAAAGCCCTTGTCGCCGGACGCGGTATCGCACCCGCCCACCACTGGCTTGTCGACGATCTTCTGGCGGCCGGCCGGCTGGAAATTATCCTGCCGGGCTATTTTCCGCCTCCCGTCCCGCTGAGCATGCTGATCGTTCCGGAGCGTGCGGGCATTGCCCGGGTGCGGCTGCTGGTCGACTTTCTCGCCGAGCAGATCTCCGGCATTCCGGGGATCGAGAAGCGGTAGCCGGCCGGCAAACCTCGCCGGATCAGGCGGCCTTCTTTTTCGCCAATCTTGCCTTGATGCTGGCGACGTCGGCACGCGGCGTCGCCGCGAACAGCGTCCTGGTATAGCTGTGCTTGGGGTCGGCGAAGACCTCGTCGCGCGAGCCGTATTCGACCGCTTCGCCGAAATACATCACCATCACATCGTCGGCGATATAGCGCACCACCGACAGGTCGTGGCTGATGAAAACATAGGTCAGTTGAAACTCATCCTGCAGGTCGGCGAGCAGATTCAGAACCTGCGCCTGCACCGAAAGATCAAGTGCCGAGACCGGCTCGTCCAGCACCAGGAGGCTGGGGTTGAGCATCAGCGCGCGGGCAATGGCGATGCGCTGGCGCTGGCCGCCCGAAAACATATGCGGGTAGCGATTGTAGTGCTCGGGGCCGAGACCGACCTTTTTCAGCATCTTCATGGCGAGATCGCGCCGCTCGCCGGCCGTGCTGTCGGTGTTGATGAGCAGCGGTTCGCCAAGCACGTCGCCGATCTTCTGGCGTGGATTGAGCGAACCATAGGGGTTCTGGAAGACAATCTGCACCTTGCGGCGCATTTCCTTCGACAGGCCGTCCCTCGCGATGTCTACCTTCTTGCCGTCGATGAAAAGCTCGCCGGAGGTCGCCGGGTCGATCAGAGTGATGATGCGGGCGAGCGTTGACTTGCCGCAGCCGCTCTCGCCGACGATGGCCAGCGTCTTGCCCTTGTCGACGCTGAACGAAACACCCTTGACCGCGTGAACCGTACGGGAGGGGCGGAAAAGCCCGCCGCCGACATGATAGTCGCGCACGATGTTCTTGCCTTCGACTACCGTCACGCTCATGTGGCGGTTCCTCCCGCGGATCGGGCTGCGACTACAGATGGGGCCGGCTCGAACAGCATGTCGGAAACAGTAGGCAACCGGTCGCCGACGGCGTTTTCCGGCAGCGCCGACAGAAGCGCGCGCGTGTAATTGCTCTTGGGGGATTCGAACAGCGACAGCACGTCGGCCTCTTCCATCTTGCGGCCCTTGTATTGGACGATGACACGGTCGGCGGTCTCGGCAACCACCCCCATATTGTGGGTGATCATGATCAGGCCCATGCCGTATTTGGCCTGCAGGCCGACCAGCAGATCGAGGATCTGCTTCTGGATGGTGACGTCGAGGGCCGTGGTTGGCTCGTCGGCGATCAAAAGCTTGGGATTGCAGGCGATGGCGATGGCGATCATGACGCGCTGGCACTGGCCGCCCGACATCTGGTGCGGGAAGGAGCCCAGCCGTTCCTCAGGGTCGGCGATGCCGACCAACTTCATCAGTTCGATGGCGCGTGCCCGGCGCTGGGCGCGGTCCATGCCCATGTGAAAGCGCAGCACCTCCTCAATCTGGAAGCCGACGGTAAAGCACGGGTTGAGGCTGGCGACCGGCTCCTGGAAGATCATCGAGATGTCCTTGCCGACAATCTTGCGCCGCTCGGACGGGCCGAGCTTAAGCAGGTCGATGCCGTCGAAGGCCATGCGGTCCGCCCTCACCGTCGCCGTGTTGGGCAAAAGCCCCATCACTGCCAGCATTGCCACTGATTTTCCGGAACCGGATTCGCCGACGATCGCCAACACCTCGCGCGGTTCGACCGACAGGTCGATGCCTTGTACCGCCATGAATGGTCCAGCGGCGGTGTCGAAGGAAACGGTCAGGTTCTTGATCTCGAGAAGAGGCATTGGATTATGACCTCTTCAGCTTGGGATCGAAGGCATCGCGCAGGCCGTCGCCGATCAGATTGATGGCAAGCACAGTGATCAGAATGGCAAGGCCGGGGAAGGTCACTACCCAAGGCGCGCGCAGGATGAACTCGCGCGCCGAGGCGAGCATCGTGCCCCATTCCGGCGTCGGCGGCTGCGCACCGACACCGAGGAAGCCGAGCGCCGCAGCCTCGAGAATGGCGTTGGAGAAGGACAGGGTGGCCTGCACGATCAGCGGTGCCAGGCAGTTCGGCAAGATCGTCCTCACCATCAAGCGAAGATGACCGGCACCAGCCACCTTGGCGGAGATGACATATTCGCGGTTCTTTTCGGCCATCACGGCGGCGCGGGTGAGACGCGCAAAATGCGGCTGCAGCACCAGCGCGATCGCCAGCATGGCGTTGAACAGCCCGGGGCCGAGGATCGCCACCAGCACCAGCGCCAGAAGCAGCGACGGGAAGGCCAGGATAATATCCATGATGCGCATGATCAGCGTGTCGACCCAGCCGCGGAAATAGCCGGCGAGCACGCCAAGCACGATGCCGCTGGTGAGCGAGAAGACGACCACCACCAGGCCGATGAACAGCGAGAAACGCGCCCCGAAAATCAACCGCGAAAGCATGTCGCGGCCGACCGCATCGGTGCCGAGCAGGAACATCGATTTGCCGCCTTGCTGCCAGGCAGGGGGCGCCAGCAGCGCATCGCGAAACTGCTCGTCGGGCGAATGCGGCGCGACGAACGGCGCAAAGACCGCCACCAGCACCAACGCCGAAAACACGACAAGGCCGATGACCGCGCCGGTGTTCATCGAGAAGTAGTGCCAGAACTCGGCGAAGGCGCGTTGCCTGCCGCCTGTCGGGATGGAGGCAGCGGTGGCTTCGGCGGCGGATTCGTCGGTCATCTCACTGCACCCGGATGCGCGGATTGATGACGGCGTAGAGCACGTCGACGATCAGGTTCACCGCCATGACGATCAGCGCGATGATCAGCAATCCGCTCTGAACGACGACATAGTCGCGCTTGCCGATGGCGTCGATCATCCATTTGCCGATGCCGGGCCAGGAAAAAATGGTTTCGGTAAGAATGGCGCCCGCCATCAACGTGCCGACCTGCAGTCCGATGGTGGTGACCACCGGAATCAGCGCGTTGCGAAAAGCGTGCAGCCCGATGACACGGCGCGGCGCCAGGCCCTTGGCGCGCGCGGTGCGGACATAGTCCTCGCCCAGCACCTCGAGCATCGCCGAGCGAGTCTGGCGCGCTATGACGGCAAGCGGGATCGTCGCCAGCACGATGGACGGCAGGATCAAATGGCTGACGGCGGATTTGAAAGCGCCGCTCCTGCCGGAGATCAGGCTGTCGATGAGCATGAACCCGGTCGTCGGCCTGAAGAAATACTGCAGGCCGATGCGGCCGGAAACCGGCGTCCAGCCGAGATAACCGGAGAAGAAGATGATGAGCAGCAACCCCCACCAGAAGATCGGCATCGAATAGCCGGTCAGCGCGACACCCATCGTCGCCTGGTCGAACCACGAGCCGCGCTTGACCGCCGCGAAGATACCGGCAGGAATGCCGAGCAGGACGGCGATGATCAACGCCACCGTCGCCAGTTCCAGCGTGGCTGGAAACAGCGCCTGGAATTCGCCGAGCACTGGCCGCTTGGTGGCAATCGATATGCCGAAATCGCCGGTCAGGACCCTGCCGATATATTCCAGGTACTGGATGACATAAGGCCGGTTGTAGCCAAACTGCTCGATGAGCTGGGCGTAGCGTTCGGGGCTGACGCCGCGCTCGCCGGCCAGGGCCAGAATGGGATCGCCGGGCAGAAGCCGGACGAAAGCGAACGCCGCCAGCGATATGCCGAACACGGTCGGGATGATCAAAGCGAGCTTGTGGAGGAGATAACGGAGCATCTTGCTTCATAGAACGGCGGCGCAGGAAGTCCAGCGCCGCCGTTCAATTTCTCAGGACTTATTCGGTGACGTCGACGCCGTCAAACCGATGAATGCCGAGCGGGTCCATAACGAAGCCCGACACCTTCTTGTTCATCGGCATGAAGACCTTGGAGTGGGCGATGGTCAGCCACGGAGCCTCACGCTTGAACACCACCTGAGCTTCCTCGTAGATCTTGGTGCGCTCGGCGACGTCCGTCGTCGCCTTGCCTTTTTTCAGCAGGGCTTCGAATTCCTGGTTGCACCAGATCGCATAATTGGACTGGCCGATGGCATCGCAACCGAGCAGGAAAAAGAAGTTGTCCGGATCGCCATTGTCCCCGGTCCAGCCCAGTTGGAAGGCGCCGTCGCGATCCTTAGCTTTGCCGCGCTGGCGATACTCCGTCCATTCGTAGCTGACGATCTCCGCCTTGACGCCGACGGCGGCATAGTCGGCCTGGATCAACTCGGCGACGCGCTGGGCGTTCGGGTTGTAGGGGCGGCTGACCGGCATAGCCCAGATCTTCATCGACAGATCCTTGACGCCTGCATCGGCCAGCATCTTCTTGGCCGCCTCCGGATCGTAGGGATCGTCCTTGATGTCCTTGTTATAGGACCACATGGTCGGCGGGATCGGGTTGATGGCCGGCGCGCCGGCGCCCTGATAGACCGCGTCGATGATCGCCTTCTTGTTTACCGCCATGTTGAGGGCCTTGCGGACCTCGACTTTGTCGAAGGGCGGCAGCGTCGTGTTGTAGGCGAGATAGCCGATGTTCAGGCCTTCCTGCTCGTCGACTTTCAGGTTCGCGTCACCCTGCAGCCCGGCAATGTCGGCCGGCGCCGGGTATGACATGATATCGCACTCGCCTGCCTTCAGCTTCTGCGCGCGCACGGCCGGATCGGGCGTGATGGCGAAGATCAGATCGTCGATCTTCTGGCGGCCGCCAAAGTAGCCGTCCCATGCCGCATAGCGTACGACCGCATCGACCTGATAGTCGACAAATTGGAACGGACCAGTGCCGACCGGCTTCTGGGTGAACTGCTGCCTGGTGCCGGCCTTGTCGAGCTGGTCGGCATATTCCTTGGAAACGATCGAAGCGAAATCCATGCCGAGGTCCGGCAGGAAGGCGACTTCAGGCTTGTTCAGCACGAACTTCACCGTCAGATCGTCGACCTTGACGATTTCCTTCAGCAGATCGGGGAAGCCCATGCCGGTGAAATACTCCCAGCCGGTGCCTTCCAGGTAGCTGTACCATGGGCTTTCTTTCTTCCACTGGCGTTCGAAGGAAAAGATCACGTCGTCGGCGTTGAGGTCGCGCGTGGGCGTGAAATAATCCGTCGTCTGGAATTTCACACCCGGGCGAAGCTTGAAGGTGTATTCGAGACCGTCGTCGGAAACCGTCCAGCTCTCCGCCAGGCCGGGCGAGATGGTGGTCTTGCCATGCTCGAACTCGACCAGGCGCGAATAGATGGTGCGCGACGAAGCGTCGAAGTCGTTGCCGCCGCTCCATGGCGACGGGTCGAAGCCGGCCGGCGATGCCTCCGAGCAATAGACCAGTTGTTTTGCATTGGCCATGCCGCCGAGGACGCTTGCAGCCAGCAACGCGGCTGCAAAAGTCAGTTTCTTTTTCATTGAGCACTCCCTGATGTTCTTCCAAGCCCCTCTATCAGGCTCGCGAAGGCCGCATATAAGCACCGTTTTTCTGGCTTTGGAACTGCTTGTTTGCCTAACCCACGGGAAGCAGAAAAAAAATCCGGCATGCGGCGAATTGTGGAAAAAACGAGCCAAATCCGCAGATCACGACATTATTAGCGACTTCAATTTTTTGTTGATCGGCGATGCCGCCAATTCGGGGAATCGAGCCGTTCGGTTCAAGAGATGCGCGTCCGAAAACCGGTCGCGGCCGAGAGCTTTGATGGCAAGTCTTGCCGCACTGCCAGGTGGGCGAGGCTTGCACGGCCGCTGCTAGTGGCAATACATAGATAGATGGACAGCGTGGTGGATTCCCCAGGCTCCGGACATTGCGGCAAGCGTGGGATACCTTTGTTTGTCAGGGGCGGCGGTGGCACTCAAGCGTGCCGAACAATAAGAATGATTGAGGGAGCGACAGGTGGCGAAACCGGCAAAGACAACAACCGCGGCGAAAGCAAAGGCCGAGGCAATATCGAAAGCGGTCAAGCCAAAAGCGGCCGCCGCCAAGCCGAAGACTACCGCGAAGGCAAGTGCGAAGCCGGCGACGAAGATCACGGCTGGAAAGACTGCCAAGCCGGCAGCCGGCAAGGCGGCGCCTGCCGCAAAGTACCCCACCGTCAAGCCGGCGGCGAAGGCAGTGCCAGCGCCCAAACAGACGGCAGCTTCAGCCAGAAGATTGCCGAAGGCGATCACCTCGCTGACCGCCGGCCTGCCTGAAAAACCGTGGCTCCAGAGTTACCCAAAGATCGTGCCGGCCGAGATCGGCGCCCTGCCCTCCAGCTCGATCGGTGACTTTCTCGTCGCCGCCTGCAAGCAGTTTGCGAACCGGCCGGCCTTCGTCTGCATGGGCAAATCGATCACCTATGCCGATCTCGAGCGACAGTCGGCTGCGTTTGGCGCCTATCTGCAATCAAAGGGGTTGCAGAAGGGTGCACGTGTCGCGCTGATGATGCCGAACGTGCTGCAATATCCGGTGGCGATGATGGCGGTGCTTCGCGCCGGCTATGTCGTGGTGAACATCAATCCGCTCTACACGCCGCGCGAGCTTGAGCACCAGCTCAAGGATTCCGGCGCTCAAGCCATTGTCATCCTCGAAAATTTCGCCTGCACCTTGCAGGCGGTGATCGCCAGGACCGCGGTCAAGCATGTCGTGGTCGCCACGATGGGCGACATGCTCGGCGGGCTCAAGGGAACGATCGTCAACTTCGTCGTGCGCCGCGTCAAGAAGATGGTGCCGGCATGGTCGCTGCCCGGCCATGTCAAATTCAACGCCGCATTGAAGGCCGGCGCCGGCGTGACCTTCAAATCCGCCGAGGTCGTGGCCGGCGACATCGCCTTCCTGCAATATACGGGCGGTACGACCGGCATCTCCAAGGGCGCGATGCTTTTGCACAGCAATGTCTTGGCGAACGTCGCGCAGAACGCGCTCTGGGTCGAAGACGCCTACACGGTCAAGCCGAAACCGGCGCATATGAACTTCCTCTGCGCGCTGCCCCTCTATCATATCTTTGCGCTCACAGTGAACGCGATGATGGGAATGCAGCAGGGCGCGCAGAACGTGCTCATCCCCAATCCGCGCGACATTCCCGGCTTCGTCAAGGAGCTGCAGAAATACCCGATCCACATCTTTCCTGGCCTCAACACGCTGTTCAATGCGCTGCTCAATAATGAGGATTTTCGCAGGCTCGACTTCAAGCCGCTGATCCTGACGCTGGGTGGCGGCATGGCAGTGCAGAAGGGCATCGCAGAGCGCTGGAAGGCGCTGACCGGCTGCCCGATCAGCGAGGCCTACGGACTCTCCGAAACCTCGCCGGGGGCGACCGCCAACAAATTCAGCGACGGAGTCTACACCGGCACGATCGGGCTGCCGCTGCCCTCGACCGAGATCGCCATCCGCGACGACGACGGCAACAATTTGCCGCTCGGCGAGGTCGGCGAAATCTGCATCCGCGGACCGCAGGTGATGGCCGGCTACTGGAACCGGCCGGACGAGACCGCCAAGGTGATGACCGAGGACGGCTTCTTCAAATCGGGCGACATGGGCTTCATGGACGAGCGCGGCTACACCAAGATCGTCGACCGCAAGAAGGACATGATCCTGGTTTCCGGCTTCAACGTCTACCCGAACGAACTCGAGGAGGTGGTGGCGCAGCATCCGGGCGTACTCGAGGTGGCGGCGATCGGCGTGCCGGACGAGCATTCGGGTGAAGTGCCAAAGCTGTTCGTCGTCAAAAAGGACCCGGCACTGACCGCCGAGATGCTGACGGCTTATTGCCGCGAGAACCTGACCGGCTACAAGCGCCCCAGATATATCGAGTTCCGCACCGAACTGCCGAAGACACCGGTCGGCAAGATCCTGCGACGAGCGTTGCGGGGCTAGGCGCAGCTTGAGCGATTGCATCGTCGGCTCTAACGCCGTGGATATAGGTTCGCGGCCAGACCCGGCAGAGTTCATCCGGGCGCACATGCGGATCGCCCCCGTGCCCGCGCTTCCCGAAATCCGGCTTTACACCGCCCATCCGGGAAGCGGCCTCAGGCGGCTTCTCGAATGGAACCAACATGGGACCGAAGAAGACGAACCTGAACCGGAGCCACCGTACTGGGCCTATGTCTGGGCCGGCGGCGCGGTGCTTGCCCGCTACATAATCGACCGGCCGGAGACCGTGGCCGGGCGTCGCGTGCTCGACCTCGGCGCCGGCTCGGGCCTCGTCGGCATCGCTGCGGCGAAAGCCGGAGCCAGCGCGGTCGTCGCGGCCGAGATCGATCGTAATGGTGTGGTTGCGCTCAGCCTCAATGCGACTGCGAACGGCGTCGCTATCATGATCGTTGGCGACGACATCACCGGCGGTCCGCCGCCACCGGTGGACATCGTGGTGGTCGGCGACCTGTTTTACGCCCGCGATCTTGCCGGCCGGGTCGTTCCCTTCCTCGACCGCTGCCTTGCTGCCGGCATCGCCGTGCTGATCGGCGATCCGGGCCGCGCCTATCTGCCGCGCTCGCGGCTTCGCCTGCTGGCCGAATACGAGGTGCCGGATGTCGGCGAGGGCAGGAATGCGGCGATGAAACCGAGCGGCGTGTTCTCGTTCGGACCAGATAACTACGAGTCTAGACCGTCTCGCTGACCCGGGCCGCAAGAAAATCGGGCAGATCAGCCACCGAATCCAGGATGACGTCGGCGATCTGTGACAGCGATTCACGTGTGCCGGTGCCGGACAGCACGCCGATCGCCAGGCCGCAGCCGCCGGCGCGCGCCATCTCCAGATCGTGACGATTGTCGCCGACCATTGCGATCGTCGCCGGCCTGAGCCCTGTCAGATCCGAAAAGGCAAGGATCGTATCCGGCGCCGGTTTTGGATTGGCCACCGCGTCGTAACCATAGGCGGCTTCGAAAAGCTGCGCGACGCCCAGCGTGACCAAGGTCTTTTCCGCGCCGCTGGTCGAGTCGTTGGTGGCGACGCCAAGCCGGTAGGATTTTCTGTGAAGCAGCCCAAGCGTCTCGACCACACCCGGCAGCGCCACGGCCATCGCCGATCCTTGCGCCGAGGTGATGGCATTGAAGCGGGCGACGGCAAGCATCTGGTCCTCGTCGGACAGCCGCGGAAACCACAGTTCGACGACGTCCATGTTGGTCCCGGAGGCAAAGATAGAATCCGGCTTGAAGCGCCTGGTGGCGAAGTCGAAGCCCGCCGCCGCAAGCAGCCTGTCTGCCTTCCAGCGATCGCCTTCGGCCGCATCCATCGCCATGAAGTCGGCGATGCCCAGCCATGTCGCGTTGAAATCCACGAGCGTGCCGTCCTTGTCGAACAATATTCCCTTGATGTCCGCCAAGCTTTTCACTCCGGGCCGCGCAAGCGGTGAATGTATTCCACCAGTCCGGCAGTCGAGGCATCCCGCTTTGCGGCATTCTCCTTGCCTTCAACGACGGGCAGCAGCCCGGTCGCCAGTTCCTTGCCGAGCTCGACGCCCCACTGGTCGAAGGAGTTGATGTTGAACAGCGTGCCTTCGACGAAGACGCGATGTTCGTAAAGCGCAATCAGCCGTCCGAATGTATGTGGGTCGAGCTTCCTGTAGAGGATCGTCACCGAGGGGCGGTCGCCGGAGAAGACGCGGTGCGGAGCAATCCTGTCGACATCGGCGGGCTTCATGCCTTTCGCCAGCATCTGCGCGCGGGCTTCCTCCAGCGTGCGGCCCTTCATGAAGGCTTCCGACTGCGCCAGGCAATTGGCAAGCAGAAGGTCGTGGTGATGCTTCAGTTCCGGCTCGTGGCCGACGGCAGCGGCGAGGAATTCGACCGGAATGAAATCGGTGCCCTGATGCAGAAGCTGGAAGAAGGCGTGCTGGCCGTTGGTGCCGGGCTCGCCCCAGACCAGCGGGCCGGTCGGCGTCGTTACAGCGCCGCCATCCAGGGTGACGCTCTTGCCGTTCGATTCCATGTCGAGCTGCTGCAGATAGGCCGGCAGCCTGGACAGACGCTGATCGTAGGGGATGACGGCGCGAGCCGGATATTTGCAGATCACGCGATGCCACCAGCCGATCAGCCCCATCAGCGCCGGCAGGTTCTTCGCCAGCGGCGCGGTGCGGAAATGCTCGTCCATCTCATGGGCGCCGTCGAGAAAGGCGCGAAAATCCTTCGGGCCTATGGCGATCATCACCGGCAGGCCGATCGCACCCCAGACGGAATAGCGGCCGCCGACCCAGTCCCAGAAGCCGAAGACGCGGTCGGCTGCGATGCCGAATTTGGCGACCAGGTCGAGCGCCGTCGAGACGGCGGCGAAATGCTTGCCGACCGCTTCCTTGCCGAGCGCCTTCTCGACCCATCTGCGTGCCGTCTCGGCATTGGTCATCGTCTCAACCGTGGTGAAGGTCTTGGAGGCGATGATGAACAGGGTGGTTTCGGCGGAAAGACCCTTCAACGTGTCGTGGATATGGGCACCGTCGATATTGGACACGTAATGCGCGCGCGGCCCGTCATGATAGGGCGCCAGCGCCAAGGTCGCCATGGCCGGGCCGAGATCGGAGCCGCCGATGCCGATGTTGACGATGTCGGTGATCTTCTTGCCGGTCGCGCCGGCCGCCTTACCGGAACGCACCGCGTCGGCGAAGGCGCCCATCGCGTCGAGTACGCCGAGGACTTCCGCCTTCACGTCCTGGCCGTCGAGCACGATGCCTTTGCCGGTAAGGTTACGCAGCGCGGTATGCAGCACGGCGCGGCCTTCGGTGACGTTGATCTTCTTGCCAGCAAACATCGCGTCGCGCCGGCCTTCGAGGTCGGCGGCCTCAGCTAGGTTCTCCAGCAACTCCATCGTCCGCGCATCGACCGCGCATTTCGACCAGTCGAGCAGCAGGTCGCCGTCGCTGGCGGAGAATTTCTCGAAGCGCTGCGGATCGGCAGCGAAAGCCTCGCGCATCGAGCCCGATTTGGCCGCACGATGATCGCGCAACAAGTCGAGCTGCTTTTGAAAGGACGATTGATCCACTGCTTCGCTCCGGTCTCTTGAGATGCATCTTATCAGGCCGGATGTTTCCGGCGCGTGTCGTCGCGGCAAACTATCGGGTCGAATTCCATCCGTTTCAATGCGCAGCGATGCCGCAGCGCAGCGTGGGCCGGCGCAAAGGATCACTGGCATAAATCCCAGCGATCAGAAAAATTGATTGGCGCAACACCTTGTGCCACCGGTACATTCGACTGGTCCAGCCAAGTGAAAAAAGCTGGCCATCGAGGAACATCTCCCATGCCACAGAGAAACGACACGGCCATATGGTCCGGCCTGTTCCGGATTTCGGCGGAATCCGGTCAGACCCTGCAGGCGCAGATCCGTCAGGCGATCGTCGCCGCCATCCTCGACCGGCAGATCGCGGCTTCCATGCCGCTTCCGTCCTGCCGGATTCTCGCCGAAAAACTCGGCGTAGCGCGTGGCACCGTGGTGCTGGCCTTCCAGCAGCTGGTCGACCAGGGCTTCCTGGTGGCGCGCGAGCGCCGCGGCCACTTCGTCAATCCCGAAGTGCTGGCGACGCCGGCCAAACCGCACCAGAAGGCGCCCGACCAAGCCAACGAGATCGACTGGAAGGCCCGCCGGCAGATCGCGGCGAGCGACATGCCACCGCCGGCCAAGCACGACAACTGGATCAAATCGTCCTACCCCTTCGTCTATGGCCAGTTCGACCCGGCGCTGTTCCCGACCGCCGAATGGCGCGAGTGCAATCGCATGGCGCTGGCGGTGCTCGAAATCCGCAACTGGGCGTCCGACATGGTCGACCGCGACGATCCGCTCCTGATCGAGCAGATCCAGGCACGGCTGCTGCCGCGACGCGGCATCTTCGCCAATCCGGACGAGATCATCGTGACGCTGGGGGCGCAGAACGCGCTTTACATGCTGGCGACGCTGTTGATGACGAAAGGCTCCAAGGTGGCGATGGAGGATCCGGGCTATCCCGATGCACGTTCGATCTTCCGGCTGGCCGGCGCCGACATCCAGCCGGTTCCGGTCGACCACTCCGGCATCGTAACCTCGGCCATTCCCAATGATTCCGGCTTCGTCTTCGTCACGCCCAGCCACCATTGCCCGACCATGGTGCCGCTGTCGGCGGAGCGGCGGCAGGATCTTTTGGCGCGCGCCAACCGCTACAACCAGATCATCATCGAGGACGGATATGACAGCCAGCTCCTGGACGAGGCGCCGCAGCAGGCGCTGAAGAGCCTCGATCGGTCCGGCCGCGTCGTCTACGTCGGCTCGATGTCGAAGACGCTGGCTCCCGGCCTCAGGCTCGGCTACATCGTCGCCTCGGCCGGGCTGATCTCCGAGCTTCGGGCGCTGCGCCGCTTCATGCTGCGCCACCCGCCGGCAAACAACCAGCGCGCCGTCGCATTGTTCCTGTCGCTCGGCCATCACGAGGCGCTGGTGCGGCGGCTGTCGAGCGCCTTCGACGAGAGGCGCAAGCGTCTGGTCCATGCGATTTCCGCCTTCCTGCCGGAGTGGCGCTCGACCGATTCGGCCGGCGGCACGTCGCTCTGGCTCGAGGGACCGCGCGGCACCGACTCGCGTGGGCTGGCGGAGGCCGCGGCCTCGCGCAGCGTCATCATCGAGCCTGGCGACCGCTTCTTCGACCGCACCGAAAAGCCATCGCGTTTCATGCGCTTGGGCATTTCCTCGATCGCGTTGCAGCACATCGAACCCGGCATCCGCGAACTGGCGACGGCAGCTGGACGCAGGCCGGCAGCGGCCTGATCTCCCTTCCCCGACCGGAGCCTGGCGCATGTAGCGCGACTCCGGTTCTTTAGCTCCTTGGCATATGCGACGGGACCGGCTGGCACATAGGCTGTGCCAATGCCGGCGGCATAGTCGGAGTACATAGGGGACGAAGCAGGCCGATGGTGGACCAACCGCCGCGCCCGCTCCGCAGCTAAAGTTGGAGTGCCTTCATGCCAATGGCCCATGAGAAGCAGGACGTGTCCGCAGACCAGCGTTCGCGGCGGTCCGGCGGGCGCGAGGCGCGCCGCGCCATGCGGGCGGCACCGCTCGCCGACGACGTCAAGCCGGTGCGCGCCGGCCTCGAAGGCGGAAGCTACAGCCCGCTCAGCGGCAATGATTGCGAACGTATCCACGAGGCCGTGCTTACCCTTTTGGAGACGGTCGGTTTCGCCAACGCCATCCCCTCTTGCATTGAGGTACTGACCAAGGCCGGCGCAACGCTTGGCGAGGACGGCCGCCTGCGCTTTCCTCGCGGTCTGGTGGTCGAAACGATCAAGAAAGCGGCGCGGCATTTCACCCTGCACGGCCAGGATCCGAAGCACGACATGGTGATCCAGGGCAAGCGTGTGCATTACGGCACGGCTGGTGCTGCGGTGCATCTTGTCGATGTCGAAAAGCGTGAGTATCGCGAGTCGCTGCTGCAGGACATTTACGATGCGGCGCGTCTGGTCGAGGGGCTCGACAACATCCATTTCTTCCAGCGGCCGATGGTGCCACGCGACATCCCCGACCCGCTCGATATGGATTTCAACACGCTCTACGCCTGTGTCATGGGCACGTCGAAGCATGTCGGCACCTCGTTTACCGTGCGTGAGAACGTCAAGCCGGCGCTCGACATGCTCTATGCCATCGCCGGCGGCGAAGAGAATTTTCGCGCGCGGCCTTTCGTCTCCAATTCGAACTGTTTCGTCGTGCCGCCGATGAAGTTTGCCGAGGACGCCTGCGGCGTGCTCGAAGCCTGTGTCGAGGGCGGCATTCCGATCCTGCTGCTGTCGGCAGGCCAGGCAGGTGCGACGGCACCGGCGGCGATTGCCGGTGCCGTGGTGCAGGCGGTCGCCGAAGTGCTGGTCGGCCTAATCTATGTCAACGCCATCAAGCCGGGCCACCCGGCAATCTTCGGCACCTGGCCGTTCGTCTCGGACCTCCGGACCGGCGCCATGTCGGGCGGTTCGGCCGAGCAGGCGGTGCTGACCGCGGCCTGCGCGCAGATGGCACAATTTTACGACCTGCCGGGCGGTTCGGCCGCCGGCATGACGGATTCGAAACTGCCTGACATTCAGTCAGGCTACGAAAAGGGCATAACCGACGTGATGGCCGGTCTTGCCGGCCTCAACCTGGTTTATGAATCGGCCGGCATGCACGCCTCGCTGCTCGGCTTTTGCCTTGAGAGCCTGATCATCGACAACGACATGCTCGGCCACTGCCTGCGCTGCGTGCGCGGCATCGAGGTGACGGACGAGTCGCTGTCCATCGACACCATCGCCGATGTCTGCCTAAAGGGCCCGGGCCATTATCTCGGCAACGAGCAGACGCTGCGGCTGATGCAGACCGAATATTTCTATCCGGCCGTCGGCGACCGCTTTTCGCCGAAGGAATGGAATGAGAAAGGCAGGCCCGACATCTTGCAGCGGGCGATCATCGAGAAGAAACGCGTGCTTGCCGAACGCTTCCCGCGCCATGTGCCGAAGCCCGTCGACGACAAATTGCGCGCCCGTTTCGGCGATATGATCAAGCTGCCGCGCGGCAGAATGGGCGGCTGAGCGTTAGCCGCTCGCCGCCAGCAACAAGACGCCGGCCAGCGCCGATCCGGCAAGCGTCGGCAGCATGCCGATTTTCAGCTTCAGAATGGCGATCATCGAGGCACAGGAAAGCAGCGCCGCGCGCCAGTCTATCGATGAAAGCACCGGCACGTCCATTCCAAGCCCGACATTGCGCACTTCGCCGAAGATGACGTGCAAGCCGAACCATAGAGCGAGATTCATGATGACGCCGACGACGGCGGCGGTGATTGCGCCGAGCGCCGCCGACAGCGCCTTGTTGCCGCGCAGCGCTTCGATGTAAGGCGCGCCAAGGAATATCCACAGGAAACATGGGGTAAACGTCGCCCACAGCGTGAACAGCCCGCCAAACAACCCGGCAAGCAGCGGCGCCAGCGAGCCCGACTGGCGGAAGGCGGCGACGAAGCCGACGAACTGCAAGACCAGGATGAGCGGGCCCGGCGTGGTTTCGGCAAGTCCGAGGCCGTCGACCATTTCACCGGGTGCCAGCCAGCCGAAGTACTCGACCGCTGCCTGCGCCACATAGGCAAGGGCCGCGTAGGCGCCGCCGAAGGTAACGACCGCCATGACACTGAAGAAGCCACCGATTTGCGTCCAGACGCTGGCCGAGCCGGTGACAGCCCAGACCAGCAGAACAGGCCCGAGCCAGATCGGCAGCCAGATCGCCAAGATGCGCGGCGCGTGCCATCGCGTCGGCCTGACGTGGGTCAGTTCACCGCGCTCGAACATCAGATCGACCGCGCCCTTGATGTCGGGAACATCGCCCTTGCCATGCGAAGCGCCGGAAAAAAATGCCGGCGCACTACGGTTGCCGATCCAGCCTGCCAGGCCGGCAAGCAGGACGATCAGCGGAAACGGCACGTTCAACGCGTAGATGGCGATGAAGGCGGCGAGTGCGATCGACACCATGACGGGGTTTTTCAGCGCGCGTCTGCCGATCCGGATCACCGCCTCGATGACAATGGCGAGCACGGTCGCCTTGACCCCGAAAAACAGCGCCGCGACGAGTGGTACATCGCCATAGAGCGCATAGAGGCTGCTCAGGACGAGCATGACAAGCGCGCCCGGCACGACGAAGAGAATGCCGGCAACAAGGCCGCCGACCGTTTTGTGCAGCAACCAGCCGATATAGATGGCAAGTTGCTGGGCCTCCGGGCCAGGCAGCAGCATGCAGTAGTTCAACGCATGCAGGAAACGCTGTTCGCCGATCCAGCGCCGTTCCTCGACCAATTCCTTGTGCATGAGTGCGATCTGCCCGGCCGGGCCGCCAAAGCTGAGCACGCCGATTTTCGCCCAGACTTTCACGGCCTGCCGGAAGCTCGGCACAACCGGCTCTTGGATCTCCGGCGGCTTTTTCGAAAGGACGGCGCTCACGAAGGCTTGCCCGCGCCGAGATTGCCCGTGCCGGCGGCCGGCCAGTTATGCGTCTCCTCGGTGGCATCGCGGCACCAGCGGAAGAACGCATCGTAAAGCAGCATGCCGGCCTCGAGCTGCTCCAGATCGTCGCGAAACATCCGTGACAGGCCAAGCGAGGCGGCCAGGAACCCGGCCGCCTGTGGGACAAGATCGAGGCTCGCAGTATCGGCAGCGCGTATGATCGTGGCGAGGCGATCGAGCGCTTCGGATTTTAGTCCGAACTCCTCGATCATGGTATCGAAGGTGCAGCGTTCGCCGCGGTGGCTCCAGAACACGTTCTCGATGTCGAAAGGCACGGCCTGAAAGCGATCGGCGACGGCCGCCACTTCGGCCGGCTCGACGAAGAGAAAGACCGCGTGAGGATTGATGAAGCGTCGGATCAGCCAGGGGCACGCGATGCGATCGACCTTCGGGCGCGTACGCGTCACCCAAACGGTGCGGCCCTTGGCATCGGCGGGCGGTATCTTGCCGGTGTGAACCAAAAGCCCCTTGGCATCGCGCCATGCCTCAAACCCGCCTTCGAGCGATTCGGCGGCAATGCCCTCGTGCCGCAGCCATGCGGCCACGCCTTGCGAGAGCTTTTTTCCCTGTTGGCAGACGACCGTCACTTGCTGGCCAGTGAATTCGCCAGCCCAGGTGGCGACAGCCTTGAAGTCCCGCCGGGTTGAGCCCGGCAACAGGCGCGGATCGGCGTTGTAGTCATCGTCGGTGCGGACTTCGATGATTGCGGGCGCACCCGGCAGCCCAATCAGACGAGACAGTTGCGATACAGTGATAGCGGTTGTTGACGGCATGGCGTCCACCTCCTTGAAAGAGAAGCTTGGACGCGAACGTTGGGCTGACGCCTCACGGGGTCGTCGCGATGCACCCCTTACGATGATCGTGGATTTGTCACGCCCGCTTGTCAAGCATTCCCGTTCTCGCGGGAGCAATCGCTTTTGACAAATGACCGCGTCCAACTCTGTGGCGGGCATTTCTCCCCGTTAGCGGGCTGTTAACGGGGAGAAATGAGGTGACCGTCGCGCTGGCGAGCTGACGGCTCGTGCGACGGACCCTGGTCAGTGATTGTCCCTCGGCACGCCGCTTGTATGAGCCACATCCTGGTACTTCACCGCCGGCTTCAGCACCATGCCTTCGGAAAACTGGTCGACCATGCCGCGCTGGATTTCCTGCCACGGCGTCTGGTGCTTCGGATAATGATAGCCGCCATTGTTCTGCAGCTCGGCGCGGCGCCGCGTGATCTCGTCGTCGCTGACGAGGATGTCGGCGGTACCCTTGCGCAGGTCGATGCGGACGCGATCGCCGGTCTTCAGCAGCGCCAAGCCGCCGCCGATGGCGGCTTCCGGCGAGGCGTTGAGGATCGACGGCGAGCCCGACGTGCCTGACTGACGCCCGTCGCCGATACAGGCCAGCGCGTGGATGCCCTTTTTGATCAGATAGGCAGGCGGCTGCATGTTGACGACTTCGGCGCCGCCGGGATAGCCGATCGGGCCGGCGCCGCGCATGAACAGGATGGTGTGCTCGTCGATGCCCTGTGCCGGGTCGTCGATACGGGCGTGATAATCCTCGGGGCCGTCGAAGACCATGGCGTTGCCCTCGAACGCTTCCGGGTCCTTCGGGTTCGACAGATAGCGTTCGCGGAATTCAGGCGAGATGCCGCTGGTCTTCATGATCGCCGAATCGAACAGATTGCCCTTGAGGTTGATGAAGCCGGCATTGGCTTTCAGCGGCTCGGCAACCGTGCGGATGACGTCGAGGTTCTCGTTCACGGCGCCGCCGCAATTGTCGCCGATGGTCTTGCCGTTAGCGGTCATGGCTTCCGGATAGGGCAGCATGCCGCCCTTCATCAGTTCGGCGATCACAGCCGGCACGCCGCCGGCATGGTGATAGTCCTCGCCGAGATATTCGCCGGTCGGCTGCAGATTGACGATGAGCGGAATGTTGAGGCCAACCTTCTGCCAATCGTTGTTGTCGAGCGGCACGCCGAGGTGGCGGGCGATGGCGTTGAGGTGGATCGGCGCATTGGTCGACCCGCCGATCGCCGAATTGACGACGATGGCGTTCTCGAAGGCCTTGCGGGTCATGATGTCGGAGGGCTTCAGATCCTCATGCACCATGTCGACGATGCGCTTTCCAGTCTCATAGGCGATCTGGCCGCGTTCGCGATAGGGGGCGGGGATTGCGGCCGAGCCCGGCAATTGCATGCCGAGCGCCTCGGCCAGCGAATTCATCGTGGTAGCGGTGCCCATCGTGTTGCAATAGCCGGTCGACGGCGCCGAGGAGGCGACGATGTCCATGAACTCGTCATAGCCGATCTCGCCGGCCGACAGGCGCTGGCGCGATTCCCAGACGATGGTGCCGGAGCCGGTGCGCTTGCCCTTGTGCCAGCCGTTGAGCATCGGGCCGACCGAAAGCGCGATAGCCGGAATGTTGACGGTAGCCGCGGCCATCAGCATGGCCGGCGTCGTCTTGTCGCAGCCGATGGTGAGCACCACGCCGTCGAGCGGATAGCCGTAGAGCACCTCGACCAGGCTGAGATAGGCAAGGTTGCGGTCGAGCGCAGCTGTCGGCCGCTTGCCGGTTTCCTGGATCGGGTGGCAAGGAAACTCGAAAGGAATGCCGCCCATCGAGACGATGCCCTCGCGCACGCGCTTGGCCAGTTCGATGTGATGGCGGTTGCAGGGCGACAGGTCCGAGCCGGTCTGGGCGATGCCGATCAGCGGCTTGCCGGACATCAGTTCGGCCCGCGTCAGCCCGTAATTCAGGTAGCGCTCCAGATAAAGTGCTGTCATGCCCGGATTGTCGGGATTGTCGAACCACTCTTGCGAGCGAAATTTTTTCTTGCTGGTGGGGGCGCCTGCCATCGTGGTCTCCGTATTTGTATGACAAATCGATATGACAACGCGCGGGAGCAGGCAAGGGGCACGCGCCATCCGAATCCGCACTTTGGTGCGATAGACACACATCTGCCTCCGCGCTAGACGGGATCGTGGTTTGTCAGTCCGCTATCCCGGAAAAGTTGGAGCGTGTCGCCGCGGACCCCGCCCGGTCCTTCGGGCCACCCTCCGCTCAAAGGGGAGGGATATCCGCATCACTCGAACACGATGCTCGGCACTGCAGCCTCGGCCGCGCCGCGCTCTTCATTGACGCGGTGCCAGACCTTGGCGGCGATGTCGCGATAGATTTTCGCCTCGGCGCTATCGGGCTTGGAGACCACCACCGGCGTGCCGGCATCGGAGCTTTCGCGGATGCCCATCTCGAGCGGCACTTCGCCAAGGAAGGTGACGCCGAGGCGCTCTGCCTCACGGCGCGCGCCGCCATGGCCGAAGATGTCGTAGCGTTTCCCCGTATCGGGGGCGAGAAAATAGCTCATGTTTTCGACGATGCCCAAAAGCGGCACGTCGACCTTTCTGAACATGTTGAGGCCTTTGCGCGCATCGATCAGGGCCAGGTCCTGTGGCGTCGAGACGATGACGGCGCCGGCCAGCGGCACCTGTTGGGCCATGGTCAGCTGGGCGTCGCCGGTGCCGGGCGGCATGTCGACGACGAGCACGTCGAGCGGTCCCCATTCGACCTCGCGCAGCATTTGCGTCAATGCCGACATCACCATCGGCCCGCGCCAGATCATCGGCGTCTCCTCATCGACGAGGAAGCCCATCGACATGACCTTGAGGCCATAGTTCTGCATCGGCTTCAGGATCTTGCCGTCGACGGTCTGCGGCCGGCCATGAATGTTGAGCAGACGTGGCATGGACGGGCCATAAATATCGGCATCGAGCACGCCGACCCGCAACCCGTTGGCGGCCAGGCCAAGGGCGATATTGACGGCGGTGGTCGACTTGCCGACGCCGCCCTTGCCGGAAGCAACAGCGATGATGGCGTCGATGCCTGGTACGCCGCGCTTGCCATGGCTGTGCGAGGCGGGCGCCTGCGGCGCGGGACGAGCAGGTGCGGCCGGCGGAGCGGGCCTCTGAGCCGGTCTTTGCGGAACCGGCGCCTCCATGCCGCCGCCCTTCTTTTCCGCCGTCAGCGCGACCACGGCGCCGGCGACACCGGGGATCGCCTTGACGACACGCTCGGCGGCCGCACGCAGCGGCTCCATCTCCTGGGCACGGGCGGCGGGAACGGTGATCGAGAAGAACACCTTGGCATCGGCAATGAAAATCTCGGAAACCATGCCGAGGTCGACGATATTGCCGGTGAAATCCGGCCCGTTGACCGTCTTCAGGCGTTCGATGACGATTTCCTTGGTGACGGACATCAGATCTTCCTTATGCAAGCTCGCGCCTGAGATAGTGCAGTTTCCGGAGAGAACCAAGTCGTGGAGCAACAGCCGGCCTGGTGTGCCCCGGAAAACGGACCGACGCAGTCGGATTTGCCTGATCGACGGTCGCCAACCATCCGTTACGACCTATCTGAGGGAGCAGCATGAGCACGACATCAAGGGAAGGAGACGATCATGCTCGCAAACAGCAACGCAACGGCCAATCTCGCAGTGAAGGACCTGGCCAGGGCCAGGGCTTTCTACGAAGGGACGCTCGGCCTGAAAGAGGTGCACAATGAAGGTGGCGAACTGATCGTCTATAAAAGCGGCGATACCAGCATCAACGTGTACCGTTCGAATTTCGCTGGGACCAACAAGGCGACGGCAGTGACCTGGACGGTCGGCGACGAGCTCGGCAAAATCGTTGAGGCGTTGAAATCGAAGGGCGTGGCCTTCGAGCATTATGACATGCCCGGCCTGACGCTGGAGGGTGACGTTCATGTCGGTCAGGGCATGAAGGTCGCATGGTTCAAGGATCCGGACGGCAACATCCTGAACCTTGTGGACAGGTAGATACGGCGTTCACGCACCGCCGCGCAGTGCTGCGGTGCTGTCACCTTGCCAGGCCGACCGCGAGGTAGGTGAGAGCCGCAATCGCCGCGGTTGCCGGCAGGGTGATAATCCAGGCAACCACGATATTGCCGGCAATGCCCCAGCGAACGGCTGAGACGCGGCGGGCGGCGCCGACGCCAATGATGGCGCCGGTGATCGTGTGCGTGGTCGATACCGGAATACCGAGCCAGGTGGCGGCGAACAGGGTGATCGCACCGCCGGTCTCGGCGCAGAAACCCTGCATCGGGTTCAGCCGGGTGATCTTCGAGCCCATCGTGTGGACGATGCGCCAGCCGCCGAGCAACGTGCCCAGCGCCAGCGCCGACTGACAGGTGATGACGACCCACAGCGGCACGTAAAAATTCGCGCCGAGCATGCCTTGCGAATAAAGCAGCACGGCGATGATGCCCATGGTCTTCTGCGCGTCGTTGCCGCCATGGCCGAGCGAATAGAGCGAGGCGGAAAAGAACTGCATGACGCGGAAGGTGCTGTCGACGGCGAACGGCGTCTGCCGCACGAACAGCCAGGAGACCGCGAGGATCAAGACGAGCGCCAGCAGAAAGCCTGCCGCCGGCGACAGCACGATGGCCGCCGTCGTCTTGCCCAATCCGGCCCAGACGATGGCGCCGGTGCCGGCCTTGGCAACGCCGGCGCCGACCAAACCGCCGATCAGCGCGTGCGAGCTGCTGGACGGGATACCGACGAGCCAGGTGACGATATTCCAGACGATGGCGCCGACAAGTGCTGCGAAGATCACTGCCGGCGTGACGATGCTGGCGTCGATGATGCCGGTTCCCAGCGTCTCCGCCACGTGAAGACCGAAGAACATGAAGGCGATGAAATTGAAGAAAGCCGCCCAGAACACCGCATAATGCGGCCTCAGCACGCGGGTGGAGACGATTGTCGCGATGGAGTTGGCGGCATCGTGCAGGCCGTTGAGGAAATCGAAGAACAGTGCGACGGCGACAAGGCCGACCAGCACCGGAAAGGCTATCGCGGCTTCCACTATACGTTCTCGATGACGATGCCGCTGATTTCGTTGGCGACGTCCTCGAAGCGGTCGACCACCTTTTCCAGCTGGCCGTAGATCTCGCTGCCGATCAGATAGGCCATCGGATCGCTGCGGCCGTGCCGCTTGAACAGGTCCTTCAGGCCCTGTTCGTGCAGGTCGTCGGCCCGGCCTTCGGCGCGCATGACCTCCTCGGCGATGGCGTTGAGGCGCACCGTATGCGCCCCGACCTTGCCGAGCAGTGGGATCGCCTCGGCCACCAACTTGGCGGCCTCGACGATGACGGCCCCCATTTCCTGCATCAGCGGGTCGAATTCCTTCTTTTCGAACAACCTTACCGTCTTGACGGTCTTGTGCATCATGTCGATGGCATCATCCATCGACTGGATCAGGTCCTTGATGTCGCCGCGATCGAAGGGCGTGATGAAGGAGCGGCGCACGGCCAGCAGAACTTCCGCGGTGATCTGATCGGCTTCGTCCTCGAGATCGATGATCGTCTGACACCAGCGGTCGATGTCGTTGCCCTGCAAAAGCTGCTGCAGTGCCTCAGCGCCGCCGACCACAGTGCGGGAATGCCGCTCGAACAGGTCGAAGAAGCGATCTTCGCGCGGCAAAAGCTTGCGGAACCAGCCCAGCATGTTTCGGTCTCCCGTCGTGTCCAGTCCACGACCCCGTCCCATCCACATAGCGCCGCGTTCCATCGCGGGAAACAGTAAGCCGGCTGAAAGATGTGGATGCGGGCGATTTGCACAGGCGGCTTGCGGCCGAAGGCGATTTCCCCGACCTTGCGCGCTAAGATCGGACATAGCGTCCGTGACAGGCTCCCGACGGCATGATCGACAAGCTGGAATTCTTCATAGCACTCGCCAGGGAAGAACATTTCGGCCGCGCGGCGGAGGTGTGCGGCGTCACCCAACCGACGCTTTCGGCCGGCATCAAGCAGCTGGAGGGCCAGCTCGGCGTGATGCTGGTGCTGCGCGGCTCGCGCTTCCAGGGGCTGACGCCGGAAGGCAAGCAGGTGCTGGTGTGGGCGCGCCGCATCGTCGGCGACAGCAGGACCATGCGCGAGGAGATGCGGGCGGCACGCCACGGCCTGTCAGGACGCATCCGCATCGCCGCGATCCCTACGGCGCTGGCCATGGTGGCGCGATTGACCACGCCGTTTCGGGCAAAGCACCCCGGCGTCACCTTCTCGGTGCTGTCGCGGACCTCGATCGAGGTGCTGTCGCTGCTCGGCAATTTCGACATCGACGCCGGCATCACCTATCTCGACAACGAGCCGCTCGGACGCGTCACCAGCGTGCCGCTCTACGACGAGCGCTACCAACTGATCACCGCTGTCGGGAACCCCTATTTCGACCGCGACAAAGTGACATGGGCGGAACTCTCCCAGCTGCCGCTCTGCCTGCTGACGCCGGACATGCAGAACCGCCGCATCATCGACCAGCATCTGGCCGAAGCCGGCGTGCAGGTGCGGCCGACACTGGAATCCAACTCGATGATCGTGCTGTTTTCACATATCCGCACCGGCAAATGGTCGTCGATCATGCCGCTTAACCTTGCGGAAACGTTTGGCTTTTCCGAGCCGATCCGGGCTATCCCGATCGTCGAGCCGGATGCCAGCCACACCGTCGGGCTGGTGGCGGCGCCGCGCGAACCGCACACGCCGCTGGTCTCGGCGCTGTTGGACGAGGCAATGGCGCTGGCGGACGATTTCCGCGCCCGCCGCTAGGCTAGATAACGCTGGTGATCGAGATCGATAGAAAATTTCTATCGAGCAACGGATCGGCTTTATTGATTTAGCGGGTTTCCTCTGATTTCCTAAGCACTTAGCGGAAGACCGCCACGACCAGGGAGGGCGCTGCATGACGATGCAGCCTGCAAGTACCGAGATCGCATCGCGCACGGCGGCGATCATCCACGAGCTGAAAGGCCTCGAAGGCCCGCTGTTGCCGATCCTGCACGGCATACAGGAAGAGTTCGGCTATGTGCCGCGGGACGCGCTGCCGGTCATTGCCGAGGCGCTGAACATCTCCAGGGCCGAGGTGCATGGCGTCGTCACCTTCTATCACGATTACCGCAGCCAGCCCGCCGGCCGCCATGTGCTGAAGCTTTGCCAGGCGGAAGCCTGCCAGTCGATGGGCTCGGATGCGATTGCCGCCAAGCTCAAATCAATGCTGGGCATCGGTTTCCACGAGACAACCCGCGACGGTTCGGTGACGCTGGAGCCGGTCTATTGCCTTGGCCTTTGCGCTTGCTCGCCATCGGCGATGCTGGACGGCGAGGTGATCGGGCGGCTCGACGACGAAAAGCTCAATGAAATCGTTGCCGAGGTGCGCTCATGATCCCGCGCATCTATATTCCCGGCGATTCCGGCGCGCTGGCGCTGGGTGCGGAAAAGGTCGCCAAGGCGGTTCGGGCGGAGTTGGCCGAGCGCGGCATCGAGGCCAAGATCGTGCGCAACGGCTCGCGCGGCGCCTATTTCCTCGAGCCGATGGTCGAAGTGGCGACGGCCAATGGCCGCGTCGCCTATGGGCCGGTCAAGCCATCCGACGTCAAAAGCCTGTTCGACTGCGGCTTCCTCACCGGCGGCCATCACAAGCGCTGGCTGGGCGCACCGGACAAGATCCCGTTCCTGGCCAAACAGACGCGGCTGACCTTTGCACGTTGCGGCGTCACCGATCCGCTGTCGCTCGATCACTACAAGGCGCATGGCGGGCTGAACGGCCTGCAGAATGCGGTGGCGATGACACCGGCCGACATCGTCAAGCAGGTGACCGAGTCCGGGCTGCGCGGTCGTGGCGGCGCCGGCTTCCCGACCGGCATCAAATGGAAGACGGTCCTCGATACGTCGGCCGACCGCAAATACATCGTCTGCAATGCCGATGAAGGCGATTCCGGTACGTTCGCCGACCGCATGATCATGGAAGGCGACCCCTTCGTGCTGATCGAAGGCATGGCGATCGCCGGCATCGCCACCGGCGCGACCAAGGGCTTCATCTATATCCGCTCGGAATATCCGCATGCGGTGGCGGTGATGCAGAAGGCCGTCGAGATCGCCCGCAGGGCCGGCGTGCTCGGCGTCAATGTGCTCGGGTCACCCAATTCATTCGACATGGAAGTGCGCGTCGGCGCCGGCGCCTATGTCTGCGGCGAGGAGACCGCCCTGCTCGACAGCCTCGAAGGCAAGCGCGGACAGGTGCGGGCCAAGCCGCCGCTGCCGGCGCATAAGGGCCTGTTCGGCAAGCCGACGGTGATCAACAACGTCATTTCGCTGGCCTCGGTACCGGTGATCATGGACAAGGGTGCCGCCTTCTACAAGGATTTCGGCATGGGCCGTTCGCGCGGCACCATCCCGATCCAGATCGCCGGCAACGTCAAATATGCTGGTCTCTACGAGGCGGCGTTCGGCATGACTCTGGGCGAGATCGTCGACGATATCGGTGGCGGCACGGCAACGGGTCGCCCAGTCAAAGCGGTGCAGGTCGGTGGCCCACTCGGCGCCTATTTCCCGCGCGCCCTGTTCGACACGCCGTTCGACTACGAGGCGTTCGCGGCCAAGGACGGGCTGATCGGCCACGCCGGCATCGTCGTTTTCGACGACAGCGCCGACATGCTGAAGCAGGCGCGCTTCGCCATGGAATTCTGCGCCATCGAGAGCTGCGGCAAGTGCACGCCCTGCCGCATCGGCTCGACGCGCGGCGTCGAGGTGCTGGACCGGCTCGCTGAGAACATCGAACCGGAAAAGCAGATCGCGCTGGTCACCGACCTTTGCAACACGATGAAGTTCGGCTCGCTTTGCGCTCTCGGCGGCTTCACCCCATATCCGGTGATGAGTGCACTCAACCATTTCCCGGACGACTTTCGGCCGACGCCGGTCGCCGAAGCAGCGGAATAGGAGCGGACAGGCATGAACGCGGCATTCGACATCAAATCGCTGGTCCAGGAAATCGACTACGGCACACCCGCCTCCGAAGCGGAACAGCAGGTGACGCTGACCGTCGATGGCAAGCCGGTGACGGTGCCGGCGGGTACCTCGATCATGCGCGCTTCGATGGAAGCGGGCGTTGAAATCCCGAAACTCTGCGCCACCGACATGCTGGACTCGTTCGGCTCCTGCCGGGTCTGCCTCGTCGAGATCGACGGGCGCGGCGGCACGCCGGCCTCGTGCACGACGCCGGTTGGCGAAGGCATGGTCGTGCATACCCAGAGCGACCGGCTGAACGCCATTCGTCGCGGCGTGATGGAGCTCTATGTCTCTGACCATCCGGCTGCGTGGGGCGAGACGGCCGGCACCGGCGCCAGCGAGTTCGACAAGGTCGTCAGGACGGTCGGCCTGACCGAGAACCGCTATGGCGTGGACGGCCGCAACCACGTCGAGCAAGAAAACGGCGTGGCGCCCGGCCATGGCTCGCTGACCATCGACTACATCGCCCGCGATGAATCGAACCCCTATTTCACCTATGATCCGGCGCAATGCATCGTCTGCTCGCGCTGCGTGCGCGCCTGCGAAGAGGTGCAAGGCACGTTCGCGCTGACCATCGAGGGCCGCGGCTTCGAATCCAGGGTCTCGGCCGGCATGCACGAGGCGTTCGTCGATTCCGAATGCGTGTCGTGCGGGGCCTGCGTGCAGGCCTGCCCGACCGATGCGCTGAGGGAGAAAACCGTGCTTGCGAAAGGCCTGCCCGAGCGCTCGACCGTCACCACCTGCGCCTATTGCGGCGTCGGCTGCTCATTCAAGGCCGAGGTCAAGGGCGACGAGGTCATTCGCATGATGCCCTACAAGGCAGGCAAGGCCAACCACGGCCACTCCTGCGTCAAGGGCCGCTTCGCCTATGGCTATGCGACACACAAGGACCGTATCCTGAAGCCGATGATCCGCGAGCGGGTCAGCGATCCGTGGCGCGAAGTGTCGTGGGAAGAGGCGCTCACCCATACGGCGAATGAATTCCGCCGCATCCAGTACCAGTACGGCCGCACGTCGATCGGCGGCATCACCTCGTCGCGCTGCACCAACGAGGAGACCTACCTCGTCCAGAAGCTGGTCCGGCAGGGCTTCCGCAACAACAATGTCGATACCTGCGCCCGCGTCTGCCATTCGCCGACCGGCTATGGCCTGGGCCAGACCTTCGGTACCTCCGCCGGCACGCAGGATTTCGATTCGATCGAGCAGACGGACGTCATCCTGCTGATCGGCGCCAATCCGACCGATGCGCATCCGGTGTTCGCCTCGCGTATGAAAAAGCGCATGCGCCAGGGCGCCAAGCTGATCGTGCTCGATCCGCGCCGCACCGATATCGTGCGCTCGGCCCATGTCGAAGCGCAGTTCCATCTGCCGCTGAAGCCGGGCACCAACGTCGCCATGCTGACCGCACTTGCCCATGTCATCGTCACCGAAGGCCTGTTCGACGAGGCGTTCATCCGCGAGCGCTGCGACTGGGACGAGTTCCAGGACTGGGCATCGTTCGTGGCACTGCCGGAAAACAGCCCGGAGGTCGTCGGTCAGCTCGCCAATGTCGATCCCGACGACATACGCGGCGCGGCGCGGCTCTATGCGCGCGGCGGCAACGGCGCGATCTATTACGGCCTCGGCGTGACCGAGCACAGCCAGGGCTCGACCACCGTCATCGCCATTGCCAACCTCGCCATGGCGACCGGCAATATCGGCCGGCCGGGCGTCGGCGTGAATCCGCTGCGCGGCCAGAACAATGTGCAGGGCTCCTGCGACATGGGTTCGTTCCCGCACGAACTTCCCGGCTACCGCCACATTTCGGGCGACGCGGTGCGCGCCATCTATGAGAGCCTGTGGGGCGTCAAGCTCGACGACGAGCCCGGCCTGCGCATCCCCAATATGCTGGACGCGGCCGTCGACGGCTCGTTCAAGGGGCTCTATGTACAGGGCGAGGACATCCTGCAGTCGGACCCCGACACCAAGCATGTCGCCGCGGGTCTCGCCGCGATGGAATGTGTCGTCGTGCACGACCTCTTCCTCAACGAGACGGCCAACTACGCGCATGTGTTCCTGCCCGGCTCGACCTTCCTCGAGAAGGACGGCACCTTCACCAATGCCGAGCGCCGCATCAACATGGTGCGCAAGGTGATGGAGCCGAAATGCGGCTATGCCGACTGGGAGACGACGCAGGAGCTCGCCAAGGCGCTCGGCCTCGGCTGGAACTACACGCATCCCTCCGAGATCATGGACGAGATCGCCAAGACGACGCCGAGCTTCTCCGGCGTTTCCTTCGACCTTCTCGACCGGGTGGGCTCGGTGCAGTGGCCCTGCAACGAGAAGTCGCCGGAAGGCACGCCGATCATGCATATTGGCGGCTTCGTGCGCGGCAAGGGCAAGTTCATCCGCACCGAATATGTCGCGACCGACGAGAGGACCGGGCCGCGCTTCCCGCTGCTGCTGACCACCGGCCGCATCCTGTCGCAGTATAATGTCGGCGCGCAGACCAGGCGCACCGACAACGTCGTGTGGCACAGCGAGGATCGGCTGGAGATCCATCCGCATGATGCCGAAAATCGCGGCCTGCGCGATGGCGACTGGGTGCGGCTGACCAGCCGCTCGGGCGAGACGACGCTGCGCGCGCTGATCACCGACCGGGTGTCGCCGGGCGTCGTCTATACGACCTTCCACCATCCCGACACCCAGGCCAACGTCATCACCACCGACTTCTCCGACTGGGCGACCAACTGCCCGGAATACAAGGTGACCGCGGTGCAGGTGGGTGCATCCAACGGCCCGTCGGAATGGCAGCGCGACTATGACGAGCAGGCAAAGCAAAGCCGCCGCATCGCCTCGCTGCAAGCAGCGGAGTAGCGTTTTGGCGTCGTGCCGGAGCACCCCCCTCTGGCCTACCGGCCATCTCCCCCTCAAGGGAGGAGATTGGATGTCATCTCGGCTTTCGCCAATCACCAGCGTCGAAGGGTGCCTTACGTCTGAACTGCCAATCTCCCCCCTTGAGGGGGAGATGGCCGGTAGGCCAGAGGGGGGTGCCGCGTGATGCCCAAACGTCGTGCTGTCACCCAGATCAGCCGCCTCGCGCGCCGCGCCGGCGGCACCGCGGCCGCCAACCGCATGGTGCCGGAAGAGACGCCGGTAGCATTCTCCTTTGCCGGCACCACGCATGCGGTGATGATGGCAAGCCCGGCCGATTTCGAGGATTTCGCGCTCGGCTTCTCGCTGACCGAAGGCATCATTGCCTCGCCAGACGAAATCGAAGCCATCGAGGTCGAGGATCACGGCGCCGGCATCGATATCCAGATCCGGCTGAAGGACCAGGCCAACACCCGTTTCGAGGCGCGTCGCAGACGGCTCGCCGGCCCGGTCGGCTGCGGGCTGTGCGGCATCGAATCGATCGAGGAAGCGATGCGCTCGGTCGATCCGGTCGGTGCGTCGAAACTTACACTTCAGGCCGATGACATCGTCCGCTCGGTCAAGCTTTTGTCGAAGGTGCAGCCGCTGCACGCCGAGACCGGCGCGGTCCACGCCGCCGGTTTTTACCTCCCCGGCAAGGGCATCGTCATGGCGCGCGAGGATGTCGGCCGTCACAATGCGCTGGACAAGCTGGCCGGCGCGCTGGCCAAAGCCGGTATCGACGGCAGGTCGGGGGCCGTCGTCGTGACGTCGCGCGTTTCGGTCGAGATGGTGCAGAAGACCGCGGCGATCGGTGCTGCCTTCATCATCGCCGTCTCGGCGCCGACGGCACTTGCCATCCGCACCGCAGACGACGCCGGCATGACGCTGGTGGCGCTGGTGCGCGGCGATGATTTCGATATTTTCACCCATCCTGACCGCGTGGTTTCCGGAGTTGCCAAGCATGTCGCATGACGAAGGCCACCTCATGAGCACCAGCGAAAAGCTGGTTCGCATGGCCAACCAGATCGCTGCCTTTTTCCACTCCAAGCCGCGCGAGCAAGGCATTGCCGGCGTCGCCGAGCACATCAACAAGTTCTGGGAGCCGAGGATGCGCCGGCAATTGTTCGAGATGCTCGACAGCGGCGGCGAAGGCTTCAACGAGCTTGTCGTCGCGGCCGCCCCACACATCAAGCGGCCGGGCGCGCCGGAGGGCGCAGGTTTTAGCGTCGGCGGAGCGAGCACCGAGACTACGGCTGCGTCACAGAAGTAGGCGCCGCGGGCCTACATTCACACCCTCTAAGGTTTCATCTGCCGCAAGTCTCGCGGCTCTGCTATGATCCGGCGATAAGAAATCGTCGGGTCGGGCGGACAAACCTCGTGAGGCCGATCGAAACTCGCTACGCGCTCAGCGGCGACGTGCGGATCGCCTATCAGGTGGTCGGCCAGGGATCGCTCGATCTCGTCTTCGTGCCGGGTTTCATTTCCAATCTCGACCTGCACTGGGAAGACGAAGGCTACAGCCGGCTGTTGGCGTTCCTTGCGGAACACCGCAGTCATACATCGTCTCTTATGCAAGGTGGCGGCAGCCGGGGCAGCGCAAGCCTCCATGACTACGGAGAGGGAAACCCCCTACTCACTCTCACCCTCCAGCGCCGGCACCGACACCCCGGCAAGCTCCGCCGCCAGCAACCGCGCGGCACCGGCGCGCGCGATCCTCAGCATCAGCGCCTTGCGCGTCGCCCCCGCCATCCGGTGCTCGGGCGCATCGCGCAGGACCTCGGCACCATAGCCGTCGGAGAGAATGAAGCCGCACTCTTCCGGAAAGATCTCCTGGGGCACGCCGGGATGGGTGGCGAAGAAGAAGCGGTCGGAATGCAGCCGGTAGTCCGGCCATTTGCGGTCGACCCTGAAATCCTCGATCGAGGATTTGATCTCGATGATCCAGATATCGCCCTGGCGGGTCAGCGCTACGAGATCGGCGCGGCGCCCGGTGGCCAGCGACAGTTCGGGCAAGACATGCGCGCCCATCTGCTTGAGCAGCCGCTGCACGCCACGCCTGACCAGCATGGCACGCTCCGACTGGCGACCGTCGATCAGCGGGTTAAGGGGTAGAGGTGAGATGATAGGCATGGCCGCACCATGTCAGATTTTGTTCACGGTTTGAACCCGGTTTTTTGGGGCGATTATCCGGTTGACAAACCCAACCAGAACGGGACACCGCCGGTGCAGAACCCTGAAGCGCAAGCGGCCCACCGTGGGTGTTTTCCTACGGGTATTTACTGCCTGCAAGCTGTCTGGCACGACCCTCGGCAGTGGTTGCCTTGCGGGTTAGTGGGCCGCACATTACCCTTTCTCCACCTGGTGTGTTTATATAATAAGCACGCACACAGTATTTATTTGGAGTGTCCGGAAGACAAAGTTCACGCTTGTGGCCTGACCCCGGCTCAACATAGATTCTACAGGTTTTTTTACTCGTGTCATAAGGAACGTTCGCCTGGCTAGTGCATGCCGATGCACTGACGGCAATGGCTATAACGATGGCTATGCGGATCATGTTTTCCCCCAACACAACCGCATTTGAATCATGTTTTGTCGCCGCTGCCAAGGCGGGTTGCCAACCAGATAATCGCCTTTGTGCTGGGGCCAGTGCTGGTCTAGGAGCTCTTGTCTGTCGGATTAAGCCACTCACGCGCCTTCCGGTTTTTCAAATCAAATCGGTATAAGGAACAGGCGAGCACCGCTGGAAGACCAATGCCTCCGACAATAACCAGCGCGATAGGGCCAAACCAGCGGTAGGCTAGAACCCCAACCAAACTGAGGATCATGGCTCCAATGAAACTACTAATAGGCGCGGGCGTCACGGCTGATTTGTAGCGGAGCTTTGGTCAGCGGTCATCCGGGTTTGTCAAATATATAGCCGCCTTCTGGGCGGCTATTATCTGGTTGACAACCCCCTCTAACTAACCGGCATCATGCCCTCCAGAGCAATGATCCTCGTCTTTGCACAGCGTTCGCGGATGGCTTTGAGGCGGCCGTATTCCGGAGAGTCGTACCATGCGAGGAGCGAGGCCATGTCGGGAAATTCGACGATGACAAGGCGATGAGGCTCCCAATCGCCTTCCAGCACTTTGGTGGCTCCGCCACGAGCGATGTACCTTCCCCCGTAGCGGGCTTCGGTTGCAGGCACGTCCCGGCGGTATTCCTCGAAAACGGCGGCGTCGGTTATGTCGACATCGGCAATAAGATAGGCTGCCATTGACCTTACTCCCCTTAGGAAAGGCATTGAAGCAGGTCCATTAGCGGTCCCGCAACTAAGCCAGCGGTACTACGCCTCGGAAACGACTCGCGTTCTCCCGGATTGGGGCGCTTTACTACATTCGTGGGGATAGCTCTGGGAGGAGACGAACCATGCCGATGTATCTCACGCGATTCAGCTACAGGCCCGAAACGTGGGCGCGCTTGATGGATAATCCCGAGGACAGACGCGAGGCTGCCCGTTCCTACATCGAGTCGGTCGGCGGAAAGCTGCACGGGTTCTGGTATGCCTTCGGAGAACACGACGGCTGGAATCTGTGGGAGGCGCCGGACAACGTCTCCATGGCATCGGTCATGCTTGCCATTGGTGCGGGAGGCGCGCTCAGCTCCTACGAGACCACCGTGCTGCTAAGTGTCGAAGAGACGATGGAAGCGCTTGGCAGGGCGAAGTCGATCCGGTATCGCCCACCGGGATCGTGACGGCCGCCCGTGCTTCGCGGAGTGTCGAAGGCTAGGTAACGCTTGCTGTCGAACGGCGCACGCTCCTAAACTTTTGCGCAAAAAAATGTCCGCTGCACCCTCTTGGCAGCGCCGGCAGCTTGCGCTTTCAATGTCGGCCACGGTATTTTACGAGGAGCATTAGATGACGGACGATGACGGACGCAAATCGGCGACACCGGAGGAAATCCGCTCGGCCATCAGAGGCTGGGCGGTGCTTGGGGCAATCATCGTTGCCGTGTTTGGTGCCGCCTACGTCATGATCGATAGTTGAATGGCCGACGATCCTGGTCGCCCCGATGGACTGCCTGAAAAGATCGGCACGGTCCTTGGTGCAGTGGTGGTGATCGGCACGTTCGGGCTTCTGGCTTGGACGGTTCTTCGCGGCGTTCTTTATTGAACCGGCCTATTGAACCAGGCTTGTCAGGATTATCTCCTGCAGCGGCCGCGTCTCAGGCGAGATCAGGCCGATCTCCTCGTAGTAACGGATGGCCTTGGCTGGCCGGCCAGAGCGCCAGCCAGCGTCACCGACCCGTCTCGGGGTTCTTGTTCTTGGCCCATTGATTTTGCAGCATAATCCTGCTGGGGCTGTTGCCGAAATGCCATAGTCGCCGGTTTACCAGCACGCAAGCCCAAGGATATAGGCATCGCCCGCTTGGCAAGCAAAGCAAATGCCAGCATGAATGAAGATGAAAAAAGCGGCCGACTCGAGCCGCTGTTGTTTGGGCAGGCATCGGACCTTTTCATGCGCATGAAGTCACTTGCAATCGTCGCGGCCCTGGCGGTGTCGACGGCTGTCGCCGGTTGCAGCACCATCGGCTCGCAGATCTTCACCAACAACTACGGCGCGGTGACCGATGCCGGCTATCATCTGCCGCGCATCCCGATCGAAAAGGTGCCGTTCAAATACCGCCGCCAGATCGTCGACTACGACACCAGGGAAAAGCCGGGCACCATCATCGTCGATACGCAGAACAAGTTCCTCTATTTCGTCATGGGCGACGGCGAGGCGATGCGCTACGGCATCGGCGTCGGCCGTGAAGGTTTCGAATGGCACGGCACCGCCCGTATCGCACTAAAGCGCGAATGGCCGACCTGGACGCCGCCGTCGCAGATGATCAGGCGGCAGCCGGAGCTGGCCAAGTTTGCCGGCGGCATGGAGCCGGGGTTGAAGAACCCGCTCGGCGCGCGCGCCATGTACCTGTTCAACAAGGGCGGCGACATGGGCTACCGCCTGCATGGCAGCCCGGAATGGAATTCGATCGGCAAGGCGATGTCGTCGGGCTGCATCCGGCTGATGAACCAGGACATTATCGACCTCTACGACCGCACCTCGGTCGGCGCCAAGGTCATTGTGCTGTAAGACCATGATCCCGAAAAGCGGGACCCGGTTTTCGGACAAGATCATGGTCAAACAAGAAGAGCTTTATACGCGGACCGTCTAGGCAACACACAGACGTCGCAAACAGAAAACCGGGCACTTTGGCCCGGTTTTTTGTTGTCGATCGACGTTGACGATGGAACGGCGCGTCAGGAGACCTGTTCGACGTGCTGCACTTCCGGCACAAAGTGCCGGAGCAGGTTCTGGATGCCGTGCTTCAGCGTCGCCGTCGAGGACGGGCAACCGGCGCAGGCGCCCTTCATGTGCAGGAATACGGTGCCGTTCTCGAAGCCGCGGAAGGTAATGTCGCCGCCATCCTGGGCCACCGCCGGGCGCACCCGCGTGTCGAGCAACTCCTTGATGGTGACGACCAGCTCCTCGTCGGCCTTGTCGTAGAATTCGCCGGTCTGGCTGGTCTCGGCGGCGGGGCCGGCCTTGGCCATCACCGGGGCGCCGGACATGAAATGCTCCATGATGGCGCCGAGGATAGCCGGCTTCAGATGCTGCCAGTCGGGACCGTCCTTGGTCACGGTGATGAAATCATAGCCGAAGAAGACGCCGGTGACGCCGGGGATCTCGAACAGACGGCCGGCCAGCGGCGAAGCCGTCGCGGCGCTGTCGGCATCACGGAAATCGGCGGTGCCTTCTTGCAGCACTTCCTTGCCGGGCAGGAATTTCAGCGTCGCCGGGTTTGGCGTCGACTCGGTCTGGATGAACATGGCCATCTCCGTGCCCGTTTCGGGCAGCTAGTTTGGAATAATTCTAATTAGGCTTTATCCGCCCGACATTCAAGCGAAAGGCATCGCGGGGAACGGCTGGCTGGTGGAATGTTTTGCTAGCTCGCTGAAACAATTGGAGATGTGTTGAGATTCAGGTCAGGCCGAGCCGAAAATGATGGTTTCCGAGAACCGGAGCGGAGCGTACTTTTGGTACGTGAGCACCGGAAGCGCAGGAAGCCGCCATTTGTAGGCCGGCCTCACCTGAATATCGGCACATCTCAGGCGAGGCTGTCGATCTCCTCGTCCGACAGGTTCTGCGGCACCACAGTCACTGGAATCGGAAAGGCGGCGCCCTTGCCGGCAACCGCGCCGACCAGCGGCCCAGGCCCTTCCTTGCCAGCGCCTGCCGCCAGCACCAGGATGGCGATGTCCTGGTCTTCCTCGATCAGCTTGTGGATCTCTTCGGTCGGCTTGCCTTCGCGCACCACCAGTTCCGGCTCGATGCCGAGCTTCTGGCGCACCTTGTTGGCGTAGCTGTCGAGCGCGGCGCGCGCCGTGGCGGTCGCCTCCTCGCGCATGATCTTCTCGACGCCCAGCCAGTGCTGGAAATCATCCGGCTCGATGACATAGAGCAGCACCAGCACGCCGCCCGTGCTTTGCGCCCGCTTCGAGGCGTAGGCGACGGCGCGCTCGCATTCCGGCGTGTCGTCGATGATCGCCAGGAACTTGCGGCGATGACCGGCTTCGCGGCTGAGGCGTTTGGAGACCATATTCACCCTGCTCGATGGTTTTCGGCCGCAATCTGCCACCGCCACAGCCCGCCCGCAAGCGACCGGCGGCTGTGGCGATGTTGGTGCAGCTTAAAGCGCGTCGCGTTCGACCGGCCTCATGCGACGCGCTTCAGGTTCTTGTTTTATGCATGTCGTTATCGCAAAACCGCTGCACACTTTTGCGCGACATAAATTAGCCTTGCAGCAGGCCGATAATGTCGCGCACGGTCTTCATCGTCGCTTCGGCCAATGTGCCGGCACGCTCGCCGCCATCCCGCAGCACCGCGTCGACATAGGCGCGGTCGCCGGAGATGCGGCGCATCTCGCCGGCGATCGGCGCCAGCTTTTCCACCGCGAGATCGGCCAGCGCCGGCTTGAACACCGAAAACTGCTGGCCGCCGAATTCCTTCAGCACCGCCTCTTTCGATATTTCGGCGAGGCCGGCATAGATGCCGACGAGGTTTTCCGCTTCCGGCCGGCCGGCAAGCCCGTCCAGTTCGCCGGGCAAAGCCTCCGGGTCCGTCTTGGCCTTGCGGATCTTCTTCGAGATGGCGTCGGCATCGTCGGTCAGGTTGATGCGCGACAGGTCCGACGGGTCGGACTTCGACATCTTTTTCGAACCGTCGCGCAGCGACATGATGCGCGCCGCCGGGCCGCCGATGACCGGCTCGGTCAGCGGAAAATAGCCGTTCACCGTCTCTTCGCCCACCTGCATCTCGACGCCGACACCAAGCGCCGCGATACGGTCCGAAAAATCGTTGTTGAATTTCTGCGCAATGTCGCGGGTCAGCTCCAGATGCTGCTTCTGGTCGTCGCCGACCGGCACATGGGTGGCGCGGTAGACGAGGATATCGGCGGCCATCAGGGAGGGGTAGGCGAGCAGGCCGAGCGAGGCGTTCTCGCGGTCCTTGCCGGCCTTGTCCTTGAACTGCGTCATCCTGTTCATCCAGCCAATGCGCGCCACGCAGTTGAAGATCCAGGCAAGCTCGGCGTGCTGCATCACCCGCGACTGGTTGAAGACGATGTGCTTGGTCGGATCGATGCCGGAGGCGAGAAACGCCGCGGTGATCGAACGCGTCTGGTCCTGAAGATCCTCATAGACGAGCTGCGCGGTCAGCGAATGCAGGTCGACGACGCAGTAGATGCAGTCGGAGGTGTCCTGCAGGGCGACGAATTTCTTGATGGCGCCGAGATAATTGCCGAGATGCAGATTGCCGGTTGGCTGGACGCCGGAAAAGACGAGTGGCTTGAAGGCGGGCTGGTTGAGGCCGGTCATGGTGTATCCCTGGCTTGTGGAGGGCCGTTTCGCGCGCGGCGAAAGTCTTGCGACGGCGCGCTTATGGACGAGAGCGAGGAGACGATCAAGAGGGGTGTTGGCTAGGCCGCGCGGGGCTTTGACCGTGGCCGAGCAAGACGCCACAGAAGGCTGTTTGAAGGGGATGGCGCCGACCAGAATCAAAAACCCGCCTTGCGGCGGGGTCGTCGGTGCGAATCAGCACCATACGCAAATTAGTAGCATAGCTGCAGGCACAAAGCAAGAACAAAATTGGACCTGACGAATTTTCCGCCTCACGAATCCGGAGATTGCTCCTTGACCGGCTGGGAGCCTTTACGCCCGATATTGCGGCGGATCATGCCGAAATCCGCACCCCCGGTGGCAAACGCAGTGACGAAGTAAAGCAGCGCCCCGCCGGCGACGAGCGCAAGCAGCGTTACCGCCTTGATCACCAGCGGCGAGCCCGAGCCGAGACTTGCGGCGAACCAGTGCTCGGCAAAATAGAGCGCCGCCGCCATCACCGCCGCCGACAGCACCAGCCGCGGGATGCGTTTCATGAGCGGCAAGTCGCGGCCCCAGTGGCCGCGCCGGATCAGCACGGCCAGCAGCATCGCCGCATTGACCCAGCCGGCGACGGCGGAGGCAACGGCAATGCCGGGCGCGCCCATCGTCGGAAACAGCGTCAGTGCCGTCGTAATGTTAACCGCCACCGAGATGGCGGCGAAAATCATCGGCGTGCGCGTGTCCTCGCGGGCGAAATAGCCTGGGGTGAAGGCCTTGATCAGCACGAAGGCCGGCAGACCGAGGCCGAAGATCTCCAGGATTGCCGCGACCGTCGGCGTCGAATTGTTGGCGGCGAAGGCGCCGCGCTCATAGACCAGCCGCACGATCGGCTCGGACATGACCAGCAGGGCGGCCGCCGCCGGCAAGGTCATGAACAGGGTGAACTCGACCGAGCGGTTCTGCAGATTGGCCGCCTCGACCAGATTGCCTGACTTCAGCGCCCGCGACAGTTCCGGCAAAAGCACGATGGCGACGGCGACGCCGACAACGCCCAGCGGCAGCTGGTAAACGCGGTCGGCATAGGCCAGCGACGACACCGCGCTGTCCTGCGCCGACGCGATCGCCGTGCCAATCAGCTGGTTGATCTGGGTGATGCCGCCGGTGATCGCCGCCGGCAGTGCCAGGATCAGCAGCCGCTTGACGCTGGGCGTCATCTTCGGCCGGCGGAAGCCGATCGAAATGCCGGCATGGCGCACCGCCGCCCAGACGATCGCCAGCTGCACCAAGCCGGCCGCCAGTACGCCCCAGGCCAGCCCGAAACCGACGGTGCGGGCGTCCGAACCCTTGTACCAGGCATAGGCAAGCACGGCGATGAGGATGATGTTGAGGAACACCGGCGCCACCGCGGCGGCGAAATAGCGGCGCAGCGAATTCAGCATGCCGGCCATCATGGCGCCGAGCGACATGCAGATCAGGTAAGGGAACATGACGGTCGCCAGTGCCACCGTCATCTCGAATTTTCCGGGCGTGTCGGCAAAGCCCGGCGCCACCAGGTAGCGCACGATCAGCGGCATCGCCAATTCCATGGCGATGGTTAGCGCCAGAAGCGCGGTGAACAAGACGCCGAACACCTCTTCGGAAAAACGCTTGGCGCCGTCGGTGCCGTGCGTCTCGATCTCTTTGGCGAACAGCGGCACGAAGGCGGCGTTGAAGGCGCCTTCGGCGAACAGCCGGCGAAAGGTGTTGGGAAACTGGAAGGCGGCGTTGAAGGCGTCGGCGATCGGCCCGGTGCCGAGTGCGGCAGCCATCAGCATCTCGCGGCCAAAGCCGAGGGCTCGGCTCATCAGCGTGCCGGAAGCGACCGTGGCGAATTTCTTGACAAGGCTCATGCGCTTGAAGACTGCCTGTGGGATTGGGGCAAATGGAAGGTAACAGTCACTCGGCGGCCGTTTTGGTCTTGCCGCGCTCGGACGCCGTGCCCTCGAGCACCGCGATCAGCCTGTTGCGGATGGTCGCCGTACGCGACGGGCTGTCGATCTTCTGGCCGGTGAGATCGGTGACGTAGAACGTGTCGATGACCTTTTCGCCGAAGGTGGTGATGTGGGCCGAGGCGATGTCGAGCGACAGGTCCGACAACATGCCGGTGATCTCCGACAGAAGGCCCGGCCTGTCCAGTCCTTCGACCTCGATCACCGAGAACCGGTTCGACAGGGTGTTGCGGATCTCGGCGCGTGGCGGGATGCGGAAGACCTTGGCGCCGCGCCGTGGCTTGGTGCGCTTCTCGATCATTTCGGGCAGCCAGCTCTTGCCCGACAGCACGTCCTCGATCAGCCGGCCGACGCGCTCGGCACGGCGACGCTCGTCCTCGTCGCGGTCGAACTCCCTGGAGATCAGGATGGTGTCGAGCGCGCGGCCGTCCGAAGTGGTGAATATCTGCGCGTCGACGATGTTGCCGCCGGCCGCAGCACAGGCGCCGGCAATCACCGAGAGCAGGCGCGGATGGTCCTGCGCCAGCACCGTGATCTCGGTCACCGCCTCGAACTGGTGGGTCTTGACCATGGTGGCGAGCTTCTTGCCGGCGTGATCGGCCTCGCGGATGAATTCGGCATGGCGCAGCTGGTCGGGAAGATCGACCGCCAGCAGATAGTTCTCGTAGTGCTGGCCGACATAACGCTTGCGGGCCTTTTCCGGCCAGTCGGCAAGTGCCTCGGCCAGTTGTTCGCGCGCCGCCGCAGTCCGCTTGGCGCGCGACACCTCCGAAAACCCGCCGGTCAACAAAAGCTCGGTCTCGTAGTAGAGCGTACGCAGCAGCTGGCCTTTCCAACCGTTCCAGACCCCCGGCCCGACGCCACGGATATCGCAGACGGTAAGCACCAAAAGCATCTTCAGCCGTTCGACCGACTGCACGATGGCGGCAAAATCCTCGATCGTCTTGCGGTCGTTGAGATCGCGGGTCTGCGCCGTCATCGACATGACGAGGTGGTTCTCGACCAGCCAGGCGACCGTTTCGGTGTCGGCCGGCGAGAGCCCCATATGCGGGCAGATGCGCCGCGCGATTCTGGCGCCGGCTTGCGAATGGTCCTCAGGCCTGCCCTTGGCGATGTCGTGCAGCAGCACGGCGACATAGAGCGCCTCGCGGCTCTTCTTCAGCCCCGGCATCAGCGCGTGGGAAAGCGGATGCACCTTTTCGCCGTCGCCGCGCTCGATCTCGGCCAGCACGCCGATGCAGCGGATCAAATGCTCGTCCACGGTGTAGTGGTGATACATCGAGAACTGCATCATGGCGACGATCTTGCCGAAGTCCGGGATCAGCTTGGCAAGCAGTCCGGCCTCGTTCATTCGCCGCAGATTGAGCTCGGCGTTGCGGTCCGAGGTCAAGATGTCGAGGAACAGCCGGTTGGCCTCCTCGTCGCGCCTGAGCGCCTTGCCGACGAGGCCGAGAGAGCGGGTCAAAAGCTTCAGCGCATCGGGGTGGAATTCCAGGCCGTGCTTGTCGGCAAACCAGAACAGCCTGAGCAGGTTGACCGGATCGCGCTCGAACACCTCGTCGTCGGCAATGTTGATGCGGTGGTTGTCGACGATGAAATCGGCCGTGCCGGCGAGCTTGCGCTTGCGCCGCGAGAAGGTGAGGAAGATGCGGTTGAAGCCCGGCACATGCTTGGCCTGCTCCTCCTCGAGCGCGGCGCAGAAAATGCGGGTCAGGTCGCCGACATCCTTGGCGACGAGGAAGTAGTGCTTCATGAAGCGCTCGACCGCCGACAGGCCGGGATGGGTGGTGTAGCCGAGCCGCTCAGCGATGTCGCGCTGGATGTCGAAATGCAGCCGCTCCTCCGCCTTGCCGGTGAGGAAATGCATGTGGCAGCGCACCGCCCACAGGAAGTCCTCGGCCTTCTGGAATTCCCTGTATTCGGCGTCGGTAAAGACGCCCTTGTCGACCAGTTCCTCGCCGGTGCGCACCCGGTAGAAATATTTGGCGATCCAGAACAGCGTCTGCAGGTCGCGCAGGCCGCCCTTGCCGTCCTTGACGTTAGGTTCGACCAGGTAACGGCTCTCGCCGGCCTTGGCGTGACGCTCGTCGCGTTCGGCAAGCTTGGCCTGGACATATTCGGGGCCGGTGGTGCGCACCACCTCGTGGTCGAAGCGCTGCAGAAGCTCGTCATAGAGCTTTTGCTCGCCCCACAGGAACCGCGCCTCCAGGATCGAGGTGCGGATGGTGATGTCGGTGCGCGACAGCCTGAGGCACTCGTCGATGTTGCGCGTCGCGTGGCCGACCTTCAGCCCGAGGTCCCACAGCATGTAGAGCATATATTCGACGATCTGCTCGCCCCATGGCGTCTGCTTGTAGGGCAGCAGGAACAGCAGGTCGATGTCGGAGCCCGGCGCCAGCGTGCCGCGGCCATAGCCGCCGACGGCAACGACCGCCATGCGCTCGGCCGACGATGGGTTTTTCACGCGGTAGACATGGGTGGCAGCGAAATCGTAGAGCGCACGGATGATCTCATCCATCAGATGCGACAGCCGGGCGGCGCAGGCGGTGCCGCTGCCGTCGTCCATCAGCATGCGTTCGGCGACAGTGCGCCCGTCGGCGAGCCGGCTTTTGAGCAGCTTGAGGACGCCGCCGCGCGCGGCCTTGCCCGAACCGTCGCCTGCCGTGGCCGCGGTCAGTTCGGTCATCTCGCGGCGCAAGGCTTCGCCGTCGATCAGTTCCTCGAGCTTCAGGGATATTCTTGCCATAAATGCCGTTCGGCCTCGCCGTTTCGGCGGCGTCTATAGCGCGTTTTCGCGGCGCTGGGTATGGGGCGGACGGACGCGTTCTCCGCGGCCGCCGACGGGACGATCGTCTCGTGCCCGCAGCCGGTTCGGTTTGGGCCTGGCCGCGAAAAATCGAAAATCGGCCCTTGACCTTCCAGTTACTGGAAGCACTACCTCCGCTGCAACATCGAAATACAGGGGCTTTCGGCATGACGCATTCCGACCACGATCATCACAGCCATGGCAGCTGCTGCTCGGCAAAGAGCGCCTCGCCTGCCGCGGACGCCGTCGTCCGGGATCCGGTCTGCGGCATGACCGTCGATCCGGCCGCCGGCAAGCCGACCGCCGGGCATGACGGCCATCGCTATCATTTCTGCAGCGAAAGCTGCCGTTCGAAATTCGTCGCCGAACCTGAAAAATATCTGACCGCAACCGATCCCGTCTGCGGCATGAGCGTCGATCGCGCCACGGCCAAGCACTTTTTGCGCCACGAGGGCCAAGGCTTCTATTTCTGCTCCGCCGGCTGCAAGCCGAAGTTCGAGGCCGAGCCGGCAAAATATCTCGGCGACAAGCCGGCGCCGCAGGCGATGCCCAAGGGCACGCAATACACCTGCCCGATGCATCCCGAAATCATCCGCGACAAGCCCGGCTCCTGCCCGATCTGCGGCATGGCGCTGGAGCCGATGGGCGTGCCGACCGGCGACGAGGGGCCTAACCCCGAACTGGTCGATTTCACCAGGCGCTTCTGGGTGAGCGCGGTGCTGTCCGTGCCGTTGCTGGTCATCGCCATGGCACCGATGCTCGGCCTGACATTCCAGGCCTTCATCGACGACCGCGCGAAGGTCTGGCTGGAGCTGGCGCTGGCGAGCCCCGTGGTGCTGTGGGCGGCATTCCCGTTCTTCCACCGCGGCTGGGATTCGATCCTCAATCGCAGCCCCAATATGTGGACGCTGATTTCGCTCGGCGTCGGTGCCGCCTATCTCTACAGTGTCGTCGCCACACTGTTTCCAGGCCTCTTTCCGCACCAGTTCCGCGGCCATGACGGCACCGTGCCGGTCTATTTCGAGGCGGCGGCGGTAATCGTCGCGCTGGTGTTCCTCGGCCAGGTGCTGGAATTGCGTGCCCGCGAGAAAACCGGCTCGGCGATCCGTGCGCTGCTCGACCTGGCGCCGAAGACGGCGCGGCTGATCGGCGCGGACGGTTCCGAAAACGACGTGCCGCTCGATATTGTCAAGGCCGGCGACCGCCTGCGCATCCGCCCAGGTGACGCTGTACCGGTCGACGGCATTGTGCTTGAAGGGCGCTCTTCCGTCGACGAATCGATGATCACGGGCGAGCCGCTGCCGGTCGAAAAGACCGAAGGCGACAACCTCACCGGCGGCACGCTCAACAAGAATGGCTCACTGATCATGCGCGCCGAAAAGATCGGCGCCGAGACGACACTGGCGCGCATCGTCGAACTGGTCGCCAAGGCGCAGCGGTCGCGCGCGCCGATCCAGGGGTTGGCCGACCGCGTCTCGTTCTACTTCGTCCCGGCCGTTGTTCTCGTTGCGATCATTGCGTTTGTAGCCTGGGCGATCGTCGGACCGGAACCCAGCCTGGTGTTTGCCATCGTCTCGGCGGTCTCGGTTCTGATCATCGCCTGTCCGTGTGCACTCGGCCTTGCGACGCCAATGTCGATCATGACCGCCACCGGGCGCGGCGCGCATGCCGGCGTGCTGATCAAGGAAGCGGCGGCGCTCGAGCGCTTTGCCTCGGTCGATACGCTGATCGTCGACAAGACGGGAACGCTGACCGAAGGCCGGCCGCGACTGACCGACGTCGTTGCCGTCGAAGGCATGGCGCAAGACGAGTTGCTGGCGCTCGCCGCCGGGCTGGAAAAAGGCTCGGAGCATCCGCTGGCCGAGGCGATCGTTGACGGCGCCCGCGGACGCGGGGTGAAGGTCCCCGACGCGAGCGGTTTCGAGGCTGTCACCGGCAAGGGTGTTTCCGGCACGGTTTCGGGACAGAAGGTGGCGCTTGGCAATGCCGCGATGATGGCCGATCTCGGCATCGATACGGCTTCGGTCCTGGCCAGTGCCGAGGCGCTGCAGTCCGACGGCAAGACCGCGATGTTCGTCGCTGTCGCAAGCAAGCTCGCCGGCCTCGTCGCCGTCGCCGACCCGATCAAGGCGACCACCGCCGAGGCGATCAAGGCGCTGCATGACAGCGGGCTGAAGATCGTCATGGCGACCGGCGACAATGAGCGCACCGCCAAGGCCATCGCCGCCAAGCTCGGCATCGACGCGGTGCATGCCGGGCTTTTGCCCGAACAGAAGAACGCGCTGGTCGAGGAGTTGCGCGCCGGCGGTGCCGGCGTCGCCATGGCCGGCGATGGCGTCAACGATGCGCCGGCACTTGCCGCCGCCGATGTCGGCATCGCCATGGGCACCGGCGCCGATGTTGCGGTCGAAAGTGCGGGGATTACGCTGGTCAAGGGCGATCTCAACGGTATCGTCAGGGCCAGGACGCTGGCCCGCGCGACGATCCGCAACATCCGCCAGAACCTGTTTTTCGCTTTTCTCTACAATGTGCTTGGCGTGCCGGTGGCTGCCGGCGTGCTTTATCCGCTCACCGGCACGCTGTTGTCGCCGATGATTGCGGCGGCGGCGATGAGCCTGTCTTCGGTTTCGGTCATCGCCAACGCATTGCGGCTCAGGACATTGAAACTCTGAGTAAAACTTCCAGATACACCCTGTTCAAAAAAGGAGACGATGAATGACCTTGGCCAAGAAGATCGTGCTGCTGATGATGGCGGCGGGAATGCTGCTTGCTGTTTTCCTCGAAAGCGTTCCTGCACAAGCCGAGGAGATGAAGCACGACATGGGCGCCATGGGCGCGCAGAGCCCCTCGACCGAGGGCTACAAGGCGGCGATGGACAAGATGCATACCGACATGATGGCGATCGAATATTCCGGCAATGCCGATGTCGATTTCGCCCGCGGCATGATCCCGCATCACCAGGCTGCCATCGACATGGCCAAGGTCGAGCTCGCCAATGGCAAGGATCCGGAAATCCGCAAGCTGGCCGAAGCGGTGATCGCCGCGCAGCAAGCCGAGATCAAGCAGATGCAGGACTGGCTCGCCGCCCATCCGGTGAAGTAGGCGTCACGCTGTCGGGGCATCCAGGCGAGAGGCTTCACCTGGATTTCTGCTTCACCTGGATTTCCCTTGGCGGCTATGGTGCTATCCGGGCCTCGGACTGGAGCATGCCATGCCATCGACGATACGAACGACCACCCTGCCCTGCGGCGAAGCCGTGCCGGTGCTCGGCCAGGGCACCTGGAAGATGGGCGAAGACGGCCGCCGCCGTACCGACGAGGCCAATGCCCTGAAGCTCGGGCTGGATCTCGGCATGACGCTGATCGACACCGCCGAAATGTATGCCAGCGGCGGTGCCGAGGAGGTGGTGGCGGAGGCCATCGCTGGTCGCCGCGACGAGGTTTTCCTGGTCTCCAAGGTGCTGCCGTCCAATGCCTCGCGCGCCGGCGTGAAACGGGCCTGCGAGAACAGCCTGAGGCATCTCGCCACCGACCGCATCGATCTTTATCTGCTGCATTGGCCGGGCAGCGTGCCCTTGACGGAAACGGTCGAGGCATTCGAAGCGTTGAAGGCAGCCGGCAAGATCCGCCATTGGGGCGTCAGCAATTTCGATACCGGCGAGATGGAAGAGCTGGTCCGATTGCCGGCCGGCGGCAACGTCCAGACCAATCAGGTGCTCTACAATCTGTCGCAGCGCGGCGTCGAGTTCGACCTCGCCCCGTGGAGCCGGCAACGCGGTATGCCGCTGATGGCCTATTCGCCGGTCGATCAGGGGGTATTGGCGCGCAATGCCAGGTTAGATGCCATCGCCGCTCGCCACGGTGCGACGCCGGCGCAGATCGCGCTTGCCTGGGTGATGGCGCAGGACGGGGTGATCGCCATTCCCAAAGCTAGCCGCCCGGAGCATGTCCGGCAGAATGTCGCGGCGTTGGACATCGAGCTCACGAGCGAAGATTTCGCCGAAATTGACCGCGCCTTCCCACCGCCGAGGCGGAAGTCGGGCCTGGCGATGATTTGAGGGGGTGGGGCGGAAGGCAAGCCAAAGCAGCGTTCCGTCACACCCCCCTCTGTCCTGCCGGACATCTCCCCCACTGAGGGGGAGATTGGATCTCGCATCGGCTTTCGCCAACTTCGAACGTCGAAGGAAAAAGCGCTGTCAGCGAAACTGCCAATCTCCCCCCTTGAGGGGGAGATGTCCGGCAGGACAGAGGGGGGCGCCGTAGAGCGCTATCGGACGAGCACTACTTCCCCACAAGCCCCTTCAGCCGGTACAGCGCTTCCAGCGCCTCGCGTGGCGTCATCTCGTCGGGATTGATCTCCGCTAGCGCTTCACCCAGCCCATCACTCCTGGCCGGCTTCGACGCTTCCCGCTTCGCCGCCACGGAAAACAGCGGCAGGTCGTCGACCAGACGGTTGGCCTTGCCCGAGACCTCGCCGGCTTCAAGCTGGTGCAGCACTTCTTTGGCCCGGCCGACGACGGCTTCCGGCAAGCCGGCAAGCCGCGCTACCTGGACGCCGTAGGAACGGTCGGCGGCACCCTTGCCGACCTCGTGCAGGAAGACCACGTCGCCCTCCCATTCCTTGACCCGCATGGTGACGTTGGAGAGCCGCGGCAGTTTTCCGGCGAGCGCCGTCATCTCGTGGAAATGCGTGGCGAAGATCGCCCGGCAGCGGTTCTTCTCGTGCAAATATTCGACCGCCGCCCAGGCGATCGAGAGGCCGTCGAAAGTGGCGGTGCCGCGGCCGATCTCGTCGAGGATGACCAGTGCGCGTTCGCCGGCCTGGTTGAGGATCGCCGCTGTCTCGACCATCTCGACCATGAAGGTCGAGCGGCCGCGCGCCAGATCGTCGGAGGCGCCGACCCGCGAAAACAGCCGGTCGACGACGCCGATATGGGCTGATGCCGCCGGCACGAAGGAGCCGGTCTGGGCAAGGATGGCGATCAGCGCGTTTTGCCTGAGAAAGGTCGACTTGCCGCCCATATTGGGGCCGGTCAGCAGCCAGATCGCGCCGGCCTTGGCATCGCCTTGCGGCGACAGATCGCAATCATTGGCGACGAACGGGCCTTCGCCGGAACGCCGCAGTGCCTGTTCGACCACCGGATGGCGTCCGCCCGAAATCTCGAAGGCAAGGCTCGCATCGACCAGCGGCCGGCACCAGGCCTCGCTTTCGGAAAGCAAGGCAAGGGCTGCCGAAACGTCGAGCGCGGCGAGCGCTTCGGCGCCGGCGCGGATCCTGTCGGCCTGGCCGACGACTTCCGCCGTCAGCGCCTCGAAAGCGGCAAGCTCGATCGCCAGCGCCCGGTCGGCGGCATTGGCGATCTTCGACTCCAGCTCGGCGAGTTCCGTGGTGGTGAAGCGCATGGCGTTGGCCATGGTCTGGCGGTGGATGAAGCGCGCCTTGGCGCCGTCGCTGCCGGTCATCAGCGCATGGTGGTTGGCGGTGACTTCGATGTAGTATCCCAGCACATTGTTGTGCCTGATCTTCAGCGAGCGGATGCCGGTCTCGTCGATCAGCGAGCGCTCCAGCCCGGCGATCACTTTTCGCGACTCGTCGCGCAGTGCCCGCATCTCATCGAGTTCGGCGTGGTAACCGGAACGGACGAAGCCGCCGTCGCGCTTGAGCAGCGGCAGCTCGTCGCTGAGCGCCTGTGCCAGATGCGTCGCCAGCGCGCCGGGCAGTGCCTTGATGGCCGCTAGCGCCGCCGCCAGTTCGGCGGGCAAGGCAGTTTGCCCGAACAGTCCGGCGATGGCGCCGGCCGCTTCGAAACCGGCGCGCAGCGCGCCGAGATCGCGCGGACCCCCGCGGTTGAGCGCCAGCCTGGACAGCGCGCGCGGCATGTCGGCGACGCTCTTCAGGCTGGCCCGCACCGCCTGGCAGAGGCGCGTCTCGGAGCGGAAGAACGACACCGAATCCAGCCTTGCAGCGATTGCCGCCGGGTCGGTCAGCGGCGCCATCAGCCGGTCAGCGAGCAGCCTTGCGCCGCCACCGGTCACCGTGCGGTCGATCGCCTTGAACAGCGACCCCTCGCGGCTGCCGGACAGCGTGCGCAGCAGCTCCAGATTGGCGCGCGTCGCCGGGTCGATGAACAGTGTCGATCCCTGCTCCTCGCGCTCCGGCCGCGACAGCGGCGGCCGCTCCGCTTTCTGCGTCTTCTCGACATACGCGATGACGCCTGAGATCGCCGACAGCTCGGCGCGCGAAAACGAGCCGAAACTGTCAGGCGTCGCCACCTCGAAGAAGCGGGCGATGCGGCCGGCGGCCGAAGCCGAATCGAACAGCGACGGCGGCTGCGGGCAGGCGACGCGGCCGAGCACGTCGAACACCGGTTTCAGCTCCGGGTCGTAAAACACCGGTTCGGCGACGATCAGCTCGCGCGGATCGACACGGAAGACGTCGGCGAGCAGCCGGTCGGCGGTGGTTTCAGCGACGCGGAAGACACCGGTCGAGATCTCGATCCAGGCCAACGCGAAGGAATGCTCGGCGCCGCCCTTGACCCGTCCCAGCGCCATCAGAAAACTCGATTCCGACGGCGCCAGCAGTTTGTCCTCGGTGATGGTGCCTGGCGTCACCAGCCGCACAACATCGCGGCGCACCACCGATTTGCCGCCGCGCTTCCTGGCCTCGGCTGGATCCTCGATCTGCTCGCAGACGGCGACGCGGAACCCCTGGCCGATCAGCTTCTGCAAATAATCGTGGGCGGGGTGCACCGGCACGCCGCACATCGGGATGTCGAGCCCCTGGTGCTTGCCGCGCTTGGTCAGCACGATGCCGAGCGCCCGGCTTGCCTTCTCGGCATCGTCGAAGAACAGCTCGTAGAAATCGCCCATGCGGTAGAACAGCAGCGAATCCGGGTTCGCCGCCTTGATCTCGATGTACTGCTCCATCATCGGCGTCGCCGGCGCGAAGGCCGGCGTGGCGTTGTCGCTTCGAATGGGCGTCTCGTCGTTCAAAAAGCTGCTTCCAAAATTTTCCAAGCCATGCTTGGCGGTTTACAGCGGCGAAGTGTAGCCTTAATCCCGAACCGTCCACAAAAGAAAGCATGCGCACCCATCTCAAGCGGTGCCGTACGGGCGAGGAAACCAAGAGTACCATGGCCAAGAAAACCGAAAGCAACGGGCCCTCAGTCAGCGCCCAGGAGGCGCTGGAATTCCACGCCATGGGCCGTCCGGGCAAGCTGGAGATCGTCGCCACAAAACCGATGGCGACGCAGCGCGATCTCAGCCTCGCCTATTCGCCGGGCGTCGCGGTGCCGGTTCTCGCCATCGCCGAGGACCCGAGCCGCGCCTTCGACTACACGGTTCGCGGCAACATGGTCGCCGTCATCTCCAACGGCACCGCTATCCTCGGCCTCGGCAATCTCGGCGCGCTGGCCTCGAAGCCGGTGATGGAAGGCAAGGCGGTGCTGTTCAAGCGCTTCGCCGATGTCGATTCCATCGACCTCGAGGTCGACACCGAGGATGCCGACGAATTCATCAACTGCGTGCGCTTTCTCGGCCCCTCCTTCGGCGGCATCAACCTCGAGGACATCAAGGCACCGGAATGCTTCATCATCGAGCAGCGGCTGCGCGAATTGATGGACATACCGGTGTTCCATGACGACCAGCACGGCACCGCCATCATCTCGGCCGCCGGGCTGATTAACGCGCTGGAAATCACCGGCCGCGACATGAAGACCACGAAAATGGTCTGCAATGGCGCCGGTGCTGCCGGCATCGCCTGCATCGAATTGATGAAGGCGATGGGCTTTGCGCCTGAGAATATCATCCTTTGCGACACCAAAGGCGTCGTCTTCCAGGGCCGCACCGAAGGCATGAACCAGTGGAAATCGGCGCATGCCGTCAAAACCGGCGCGCGCTCGCTGGCCGAGGCGCTGGACGGCGCCGACGTGTTCCTCGGCCTCTCGGCCAAGGGCACGCTGACCACCAGGATGGTGCAGTCGATGGCCAAGAACCCGATCATCTTCGCCATGGCCAATCCCGACCCCGAGATCACACCGGAGGAGGTCGCCGAGATCCGCACCGACGCCATCATGGCGACGGGGCGGTCCGACTATCCCAACCAGGTCAACAACGTGCTTGGCTTCCCCTACATCTTTCGCGGCGCACTGGATGTGCGGGCGACCACCATCAATGACGACATGAAGATCGCCGCCGCCCGGGCGCTGGCGGAGCTGGCGCGCCAGGACGTGCCCGACGACGTCGCCGCCGCCTATCAGGGCAACCGGCCGAAATTCGGCCCCAACTACATCATCCCGGTGCCGTTCGACCCGCGGCTGATCTCGGCGATCCCGATCGCGGTCGCCAAGGCGGCGATGGACTCCGGCGTCGCGCGCAAGCCGATCCTCGATCTCGACCGCTACGCGCAGGAGCTTTCCGCCCGCCGCGACCCGATCGCCTCGACGCTGCAGCGCATCTACGACCGCGTGCGCCGCCAGCCCAAGCGCATCGTCTTTGCCGAGGGCGAGGAGGAGCAGGTGATGCGCGCCGCCGTCTCTTATGTGAACCAGCGGCTCGGCACCGCCATCCTGCTCGGCCGCGACGACATCATCAAGGAAAACGCCCGGAATGCCGGCATCGACCTCGGCAAGCAAGGCATCGAGATCATCAATGCGCGGCTGTCGCGGCGCAACTCCGTCTACACCGATTATCTCTACGAGCGCATGCAGCGCAAAGGCTTCCTGTTCCGCGACTGCCAGCGGCTGATCAACAACGACCGCAACCATTTCGCCGCCTGCATGGTGGCGCTGGGCGATGCCGACGGCATCGTCACCGGCGTTACCCGCAACTATTCGACGGCGCTCGACGACATCCGCCGCGTCATCGACGCAAGGCCCGGCCATTGCGTCATCGGCGTGTCGATCGTGCTGGCGCGGGGTCGCACCGTGCTTGTCGCCGACACCGCCGTGCACGACATGCCGAACGCTGAACAGATCGCCGACATCGCCGAGGAGGCCGCCGGCTTCGCCCGCCGCATGGGCTACGAGCCGAGGCTCGCTATGCTCGCCTATTCGACCTTCGGCCATCCGCAGGGCGAGCGCTCCGAGCGCGTCCAGGAAGCGGTGCGCATCCTCGACAAGCGCCGCGTCGATTTCGAGTATGACGGCGAAATGGCCGCCGACGTGGCGCTCAACGCCCGCGCCATGGCGCAGTATCCGTTCATCAGGCTGACCGGCCCCGCCAATGTGCTGATCATGCCGGCGTTCCACTCGGCCTCGATCTCGACCAAGATGCTGCAGGAGCTCGGCGGCTCGACCGTCATCGGCCCGCTGCTGGTCGGCCTGAACAAGCCGGTTCAGATCGTCTCGCTCAACGCGAAGGATTCGGACATCGTCAATATGGCGGCGATCGCGGCGTATAGCGCTGGGGCTTGAGGGGCACGTAGCGGCAGCGCCCTTTCCTTCTCCCCTTGTGGGGCCTTTGCAGAGAAGGCGCATAGATATGCGATTTGAGGCATATATGCTTTTTTGAGCGTCGGAGAGCGCTGCTTGGCCGTTCAG